>JANMWM010000015.1:0-6847 GCA_031394005.1 Sphingomonas sp. | reverse complement strand
CGAGAACGACCGCGTCGACGAACTCGCCTGCGTCGCCGCCGACGCCCAGCGTTAATGTCCGCTTTCGACCCAAAGCGGACATTAGCTCCATTTGCAGTGGGCAGTTCCCACTGCACATTCAGCCACCGTCGATCTCAACTTCTGCCTCGCAGTTAACCGGGGCGTTTAGTGGAATTATCATTCCGATAGATGAGCGCGCGTGTGATCCTACTTCAGGACCATAAAGTTCGTTTATCAAGTCCGAATAGCCATTCGTCACCAGCGGTGTTTCGTAGAAGCCGGGAGCGACATTGACCATTGCGAACACCCGCAACCACGCCGTCACCCGATCGAGTTCGCCGAGCGCCCGTTTCAAGCTGCCGAGGTGAGCAAGAGCGACGAGCCTTGCCGATTGGTATCCCTGCTCCGGAGTGACTTCGGTTCCGACTTTACCCAGAGGGTGAGCAAGAGTGCCGTCCTGATTCACTGCAACGGTGCCCGAGATAAAAGCGCGCTTGCCGCGCACCCGCACCCAGGCGAACGGCATCTTGATCCCGTGGGGCATTTTTAGCGGCTCGGGCAGAGTCAGGCCCATCTGCGCAAGCTTCGTCTCGATCTTTCCCATGGCTGCAACTCCTGGTTTGACTGCCTTGCCCGTTGAAACAGCTAATCCTGCCAAGGCCGCAGCTGCGATGGACCCTGCACCAAACTCTCTTCTCGAAATTGGCTCAGCCATAAGCAGCTTCCAGTACGTCAGCCTAACGAGCACGTTGCACAGTCTGGGTCATGTCCGTCAAGGCGGTCTAATATCGGCGGCGGCTATGCGCGGCTGATTGCGCCGCTCGCCGGCGCCCTCAAGGACAAGCACACAGTCTATGTGGCTGCCAGCGGCGCATTGGCCTCGCTGCCGTTCGAGGTGCTGGTGACCAAGCCGCCATCGGGCAATGATGACGAATCCAGCGGCGCTGCGGGCGACCAGCTGGCTGGCCGATACTTATGCACTGGTGCAGATCCCCTCGCTCCAGTCGCTCGACTTCATTCGCCGCTTCTCCGGGGGCTCGGGCCAGAGTGCGAACGGCTTGGGCGCGAACGGCTTTGCCGGCTTTGGTGATCCAGTGCTGTCGGACCCGCTCACGCCAGCAGAGAGTGCTGCCGCGCAGGCCAGCGCTAACAAGCATGTCTTTGGTCCTAAGCACAACCGCGACGGCGGCGGGATCGCGGATGTCACAGCGCTGCGCACATTGCCAAGCCTGCCCGGCACCGCGCTCGAACTGGATAACATGCGCAGCGCGCTGGGCGCGCCTCTGACCGCGATCCGCCTGTGCGAGCAGGATACCGAAACCGCGGTGCAAAATGCCGACCTGTCGCAGGTTCGTGTGCTGGTCTTTGCGACGCATGGCCTGCTGGCCGGCGCGATGGGCGACGACTCCGAGCCAGGCCTGGTGTTCACCCCGCCAGATCTACCCGGCGAGGCCGATGACGGGCTGCTCACGGCTTCCGAGATCACCACGCTCACGTTGAATGCGGACTGGGTCATCCTGTCGGCCTGCAACACGGCAGCTGGAGACCGCAGCGGCGAGGGGGCTGTCGGGGCTGGCCCGCGCGTTCTTCTACGCCGGCGCGCGGAGCCTGCTGGCTTCGCACTGGCCGGTACGCGATGATGTGACCGCCGAGCTGACGGTCGCCGCGATCAAGGTCCACCAGGCCGGCATGAGCCGTGCCGATACCCTCCAGGCGGCCGAACGCCAGATCCGCAATGATCCCACCGATCCCACCCGCGCCGACCCCTCCGCCTGGGCCCCGTTCTCGCTGGTGGGCGAAGGGCGGTAGAGGCACTGTCAAACCTAATGTAATGCCATTTGCCAGATTAGCACTGTCAAAGGAATTGCTGCCGGGTAGCGATTGGGTGACTGCCGAGGTAGGGCAGGGGCATGCCCCGTCCTCGAAAACCAGCCAATCCGTTTCGGTACTTTCACTCCTCGCCGAAGGTAATCCGGCTCGTGGTGCTGATGTACGTTCGCGATTACCTTTGGCTTGCTTATAAGAATTTGAACAAGCAGATTGTCACTCACACAAAAGGTGCACTTGCTTCCTAGCGAAGCATGGAGCTTACTATGACGAGGTCGAAGCGGTCGCCTCGGCCTGTGGGCTCAGCAAATCCCCGCATAAGATCGCTTCAAATTGCCGGTTCAGGTGCAGTCGCGAATCTCCGAGCAGAGATGGTCGCCCAATTGCGCAGATTTGATCAACCGCACAGAGACCAAACTGTCAAATCGCATCCAAAGGCGACCCCTGTACGAAAGGCTTTAGTTCGGCTGGGACCGCTCGCCGATAGTAAAGAAGCCCTGACGCGGCTCGTTGAGTGTAATCCACAGTCGCTCCCACTTCCAGCTCCCTGTACCGTAGAATGTACCTTCGGAGCGCTGACAAGTGGCTATTTTCTGCAAATTTCAATCTCCCCAAACAGTTAGGGGAGGTGTGGTGCCCAGGGACGGGGTCGAACCGCCGACACTGCGATTTTCAGTCGCATGCTCTACCAACTGAGCTACCTGGGCCCAACCTTGCGAAACGGGTCCGCGCGGGCGAAGCGGCTCCCTAAACGGCGCCCTTGCGACTGTCCAGTCTAGTCCATCGCCTCGTCATTGGGGTCAGGCGGGGAGCCGGGGGTGCGGTAACCCTCGTCAAGCCACTTCAGCAGGTCGCGGTCCTTGCAACCGCGCGAGCAGAATGGCGCATGCTCGGGCTGGGGCGATTTGCGGCACACCGGGCACGGCTTGGATCTAGGGTTCGACATGTCCGCCCGCCATGGCGAGCGCCGGGTCTCCGCGCAAGCGCGCCGCGCCGCCGACCTGCCGCGCCAGTGCATCCATCCAACCGGGCAGGATCGCGCCAATCACCGCCGGGTGCGCGGCGAGCCCGATCGCCCCCGTCGACCGCGCCGCCCGCCTAAGCAGCGCCCTCGCCTCGAAACTGGCCCGCTCCTGCGCCAGCTCGACCAGCGAAGGCCCGCGCCGCGGTCGCACGATCTGGATGAACCCGAACCCATTGACCCCGGTACGCTCGAACGGCCGCGGCAGCAGCGCGTCGATCGCCGCATCCTGCGCCAGCCGCGCCGCCTTGTTGCGGACCGTCGGCAAGTCGATCCCGACCGACCCGGCTATTCCCAGCCGCCGGATCGCGCGCGCCGCCGCGGCCGCCCCGCGCAATGCCAGTTCCTCAGGCGCCAACGTCCCGTCGACATCGATCAGCGTCATCGCGGGAGTCGGCGAAATGCGCAGCGATCCGCCCGCAAAGGTCACCGTTCCACTGCGCGCCTCCTCAAGAAGATCGGCCCAACCGGCCTGCTCGAGTTCATCGGTCGGGGTAGGGAAGGCGACCAGTCGCCCGCCCAGTCGATCGACCAGCGGCGGGAACAGAGTGGGGGGCAGTTCGCTTCCCCGAGCCAACGGCCGCTTCCACGGCTCGCTCCCCGGGAATGCCGAGCGGGTCACTTCGACTGAAAGCGCGCGTCCCTCGCTGCTCCCTTTTGGTGCAGAAGACAGCAAATATTCCTGCCCGTTCTCGTCACGCGCGACTGCATTGCGACCGTCAATTCCCACGCCCATCAGTTTCGCGGCGATCACGGTCCCCGCTGGCACGACTCCGTCAAGCTCGACCAACGCTTCGATGATCGCACCATCCTCAACGAGCACCGCCCGGTTCTCGCCAATACCCTGCTCGATGAGCCACTCAGCCAAGCGGATACCCAGCGCTCTTGAGCAAGTGCCGCGTCTCGCCGAGAGGCAGTCCGACCACCCCCGAATGGCTCCCGCTCATTGTCCGCACGAACACTTCGCCGTAGCCCTGAAGCGCATAGCCGCCGGCCTTCCCGCGCCACTCGCCATGGGCCACATAAAACTCGATTTCCTCATGACTCAGCCGCTTGAGCGAGATCATCGTTTCGACCACGCGCGTTCGCATCTTTTCTCCCGGGATCGCCAGCGCAATCGCGGTCAGCACCCGATGCCGCCGCCCCGACAGCAAGGTCAGGCACTCGCGTTCGGTCACTTCGTCCTCGACCTTGGGCAATATCCGCCGCCCGACCGCCACCACCGTATCGGCGCCTAGCACCAGCGCATCCGGATGCCGCTCGGCCACTGCCGCGGCCTTGGCCATCGCCAGCCGCAGCGCATGAGGGCGCGTCAGCTCTCCCTTGAGGACGGCCTCGTCGAGATGAGCGGGATCGACCCCGTCCGGAACCACCCCGATCCGCGCCAGCAGATCCAGCCGTCGCGGGCTCGCCGACGCGAGAACCAGCTTCACTTAATAGCCTGGCGGGCGCTCGCGGCCGGGCATGAAGCGATAGGTGATGCGGCCCTTGGTCAGGTCGTAAGGAGTTAGTTCGACCAGCACTTCGTCGCCGGTCAGCACCCGAATGCGGTTTTTGCGCATCTTGCCGGCGGTGTGGCCGAGCACTTCATGACCGTTCTCGAGCGTCACGCGAAACATCGCATTGGGCAGCAATTCCGCGATGCGGCCGCGCATTTCGAGAAGTTCTTCCTTGGCCATGCATTTCCATTGAATCAGAGTGAAGTGGCGCGTCCCTTAGCGAGGAGCGGCCGAAAAAGGAAGACAAGCGTCTTACTGAAGCGTTTGGCCCGAGTCCGCCCCGCCCGGCGCCATCCGCTGAAACTGCATTAGCTGTACGACGAGGTCGGCGCGCCCGGCTAGCGTCGGCTCTTCCAGCAATGCCTGCTTGGCGCCTACGTCGAACGGCGCGACCTGGGCGATCGCATTTACCAGCATCTCGTCGTCGAGCCGCCCGACTGCGTCCCAGTCTACCGAAAGACCCAGCGCCTCGCCGAACCGTCGCGCCTCGCGCTCGACATCGGCGCGCACTACCATGGCGAGCGGATCGGGATCCTCGTCGTTGAATGCCGTGGTGTCGACGTCGGCCTGGCGATAGGCAGTCCCGACATCGGGCTCGGCGATCAGGCGGAAGCGGTTCGACCCCTGGAGAACGAGATTGAACCGCCCGTCATCCATTTCCTCGACCCCGACCACTTCGCCGATGCAGCCGACGCGATAGAGCGAGGGGTGATCGCCCGGCTCGATCGGCTGGATGATCCCGATCTGCGCTTTCCCCGCCAGCGCATCGCGGACCATCTCGCGATAACGCTCTTCGAAGATGTGCAGCGGCAATTGTGCGCGCGGGAACAGAATCGCGCCAGACAACGGGAAAATCGGGATCCGCACCGGCTTGCTCATGGCAGCAGCCCGCTCACGTGAACAACAACGCCGACAGCCGCCGCCGCTGCGCCTTGCTCCACGGATCCGCGAACCCCGCCGCCTCGAGCATTTGGAGAAGACGCGCCCGCGCGGTCCCCTCATTCGCCGCCGGATCGCGCGCGATCGACTCGAGCAGCGCATCGGCCGCACCGTCCCGATCCCCCGCCGCCATGCGGGCAATAGCGAGGTTGAGCCGGGCCGCATGATCGTCGAGATCGACCGCGATCCGCGCCTCAAGCTCGCCAGTGTTCGCGCTCGACACCGGCACCGCCGACACTTCGAGCGCGGCGCGCGCTCGCTGCACCGCCGCATCTTTCGCCGCCTCGGCTGGCGCGCCATCGAGAAGCGCGCGTGCCTCGTCGAACTGGCGGTTCGCGACCAGCGCCCGCGCCAGCCCGCCGATCACAACCGGGTCCTCGGCTGCCATCTCGTGGATCTGCGAGAAAATCGACACCGCGCGCGGCGCATCGCCCCCGGCTAGCACCTGCTCGCCCATCGCGATCAGCGGCTCGATCTCGGCGGCGAGATCCTGCGCCGCGCCCTTAACCGGCATTTGCGCCAAAATCTGGTCGATCGCCTTCTTTAGCTGCGCTTCGGTGCGATACTGGGTCAGGTCAGCGACCGGCTGGCCCTCGAAAATCGCATAGACCGTCGGAATCGACTTCACCTGGAATTGGGCGGCGATGAACTTTTCGGCCTCGACGTCCAGTTTCTTCAGCACGACTCCCTTGTCGCGATAGTCGGCGGCAAGCTTCTCGAGCACCGGGGTCAGCTGCTTGCACGGCCCACACCATTCGGCCCAGAAATCGAGGATGACGAGGCTCGTCATCGACGGGGTTATCACGTCGGCTTCGAATCGGGCGAGCGCCTCGCGATCGGCTTCGCTCATTCCAAGGGTGGCCACGCTCAATCGTCTCCATTCGCTTCGATCCGCATATGTGCGTTCGGTGACGGAGCGGCAAGGGCAGGCGGGCCGGGCGACGCGCTTCCCCTCGCAAACACTTGCCGCGACCAAACCCCGATGCTAAGCGCCCGCCATCCGACCGGAAGCCTCATGTTCCGGTCCGCCGTCGAGCGGGCGTAGCTCAGGGGTAGAGCACAACCTTGCCAAGGTTGGGGTCGAGGGTTCGAATCCCTTCGCCCGCTCCAATTTTTCAAAGTGAGAAGAATCGGTTAGGCCCCCGCCGGGCGAACTATTTGGCTTGCTGCGTAGGATTTGCGTAGGTTTGAGGGCGCGCGAATGGCCGCTAAAGTTTACAATGACTGGAAGTCGGGCCAACGGGTGTATGTCGAAGATGTGCGCGGGAAAGTAAACGTCGATGAGGACAATCGAGTTTTCGTAAACGACTGTTTGGTTAGCCCATTGCATCTTGGCGAGTGTTGGCGTCTCTTCCGTAGAGAAGTTGGGCCTGATCGCTGGCTGGCGGTCGTAAAAGATAATGAATGCCGGACTGAGGTGGCTCGGTTTGTTTGAACAGGCTCGCGCGATTGTTAAGTGGACCGTCTGCCGGTTTCATGCCGCTGCGAGAAGCGGTTGGTTGAAGTAGGCCTGATCGGGTGTCTTGCGGTCAAGTGAAGAATGCGGCCGTCGGCTATTGTA
>JANMWM010000326.1:0-7620 GCA_031394005.1 Sphingomonas sp. | reverse complement strand
GCTCGAGCGCCTGTTCGGCGACGACCTCCTTCAGCGCCGTGGACTCGCGCAGCCCTTGACGTCGTCGGTGGTGGCGGCGCGGGCCGTGTCGCCCGCCAAACGGCGCCTGCCGGCTTCGAGGAACTCGTTCGACCACACGTAGAACAGGCGTTGCGCAATCCCCTCACGGCGGCACAGCTTGGCGCTGCTGTCCTCGCCGCGCAGGCCGTCGAGCAAGATCCGGATCTTGACCTCAGCCGAGTAATGCTCGCGCGTGGCGCAGCAAATGTCCTGCACCACCCGTTCACCGGGCGATTTTTGGGCAGCAGCTCAATGCCCTAAATCTGTCTCATAGATGCTGACGGGGAACACGGACGCGACTTAGAAGCGTTGACAACCCGGTCGTACGAGGACCATCGCGGGGACGATGAAGTGCGGACGCAGTCAGGTAGAGCACGGTGGCCCCTACCCGAACAGGACACATTTGGCAGAGGGATCGGATGAGACTTCGCGTTCTACAGTTAGTCAGGTTGGCCTGCGCATCCTTGGTTTGCGGCTCGGGAACGCAGACCGTGGCCGCGCAGCAGGGCATATCAGCATTACCTTTAGCGCCTCCCTCCCGCCTGTCCGAGCTACCAAAGAATGCCCCCCTCTACCCTAGCATCCGTAATATTCCTGCTACCACCGGCCAGGCAAACATGCGGCCAAGCCCGATGCCATTCGGGACCATAGGCCTCGGTACATTTAACTCGCCGTTCGCCATTGCCGTCCTCCCCGACGACAGCGGCATACTTGTCACCGAGAAGGCAGGATTACTAAAATTGCGGAGGTCCGACGGTAGGATCACAACAATTTCGGGGCTGCCCGACGTGAAGGCTGGAGGACAGGGCGGCTTACTCGACGTCGCAATAGCCCCGAGCTATGCGACGAGCCGAGCAATCTACCTCAGCTACGCCGAGCCCGCCGAGGGAGGCAGTCAGCTTACGCTGGCACGCGCGGTGTTAGACGTTCAATCTCGGACACTGCGCGATCTTACCGTCATCTGGCGCTCTGGCTCCAGTGGCGTCGGCGGACAGTTCGGCGCCAAGATCCTGTTTGCCCCAGACGGGAAATCGTTGTTTCTCAGCGCCGGTGAGCGTCAGCGCTTTACCCCAGCTCAGGACCCCGATCAGGCACTCGGCAAGATCCTCCACCTAACCCTCGACGGGAGAGCTGCGCCCGGGAATCCAATGGCCGGCGGGGGCACGGTAAAGTCAATGACTTGGTCGACTGGCCATCGTAATCCTTACGGCCTCGCTTTCGCTCCCGACGGCCGATTGTGGGAGGAGGAGATGGGCCCCAAGGGCGGCGACGAGGTTAACCTGATCTTGCCCGGCCGCAATTATGGCTGGCCCATCGTATCGAACGGAGACAACTATTCGGGTCAGCCCATCCTCAGGCACCCAAGCCGTCCTGACTTCGAGGCTCCGAAGTTGTGGTGGAACCCGGCTGTATCTCCTTCCGGAATGATCTATTACTCGGGCTCACGGTTCCCAAGTCTCAAAGGCTCGCTGCTGATCTGCACCATGTCCAACCCGGGTCTGGCTCAGGTGGGAGTAACCGGTGACAATGCCCGAGCGGTCGCGTTCTTTCACTCCGACAAGCGCCTGCGCGACATTGCGCAAGGCCCCAGCGGAGAGATCTACCTGATCGAGGACGGTGACGGTGCGCAGCTTCTGAGGCTGGAACCGAAGCGGCAATAATATTTTAATAAGTCAGTCGATTGCTCACGTGTTTCAGACAAGTGACAAGTCGACCGGTTTGAAGGTCGGAAACACGGAGTTGAGTCGTTCGTTGCTCAATCCGTACTGCCGCGCGGTTAGACCGCCAATCAACGAGCGATAGTCAGTCAATACTGGTAGGTCGCGGCCTTCGTTGAGGGTTGCGTGAGACAGAGCCGCCTGCGGTCCAGCGATACGTCCGCCGTTCACGCCGCCACCGAGCACCCAGTAGATGCTACCGTGCCCATGATCTGTACCTTTGTCCCCATTCTCATGAAAAGTCCGGCCGAACTCGGAAATGACTATGACAGTCGTGTTCCGCCACGCGAGCGGCCCGATTTCGTCGGCGAAGCCGGCGAGCCCGCGCCCAAGTTCCCCGATATGTGTCGCAAGATATCCTTGCGCACCACCTTGGTTCACGTGTGTGTCCCACCCGCCGACATCAACAAAGGCCAGATTGAACTGATCGCGCATCAACCGTCCAATCCGTCGCGCCGATAGCTCGAAGCCTTTGGGACTGACCGCCCCGCGGCTGGCTGCCTTCATCTCTTCGTTGACCGTTCTAAAGACCGTATCCCGGACTTGGAAGCCTTCCGCGACCGAGCCGCCCAGGTCGTTCGCACCGGCATGTTGTCCCTTATACATCCCCGCGATCAACGCGGCGTCGCGTGGAGGCACTGCGGGCTTCGACCCGACAGCAGCGAGCGCGACGTTAGGAATGACGGGCCCGCCGCGAAAGCATAGCGGCAGCTGATCGGTAAATGAGATGGGCTTGTCTTGTCCGAGCACAGAGGCGAAGCGGGCCATGAACCCCGAGTTATAATCTCGGTGGCTCCCGGTCGGCTGGCCCAGCTCGATCGTATCTTGCGTCTCGAAATGGCTGCGACTCATATCATCGGTACCCACGTAGGGCACGAAGGCGATCTGCTTTCGCTGCCAAAGCGGGTAGATCGAATCTTTTAGAGCAGGATGCAGGCTCCAGTCAGCGTCGAGGGCGATCGGCGCGTTGGGGTCCGTGGGGTTGGGCTTGCCCAGCCCGATCGTTGGGCGCGAAGCGTGGTAGAAATCGCTTCCAGTCGGCGCGATCACATTCGCGGCATCGTAGGCGCCGCGGAGGAACACGACGAGCATCCGGCTACCGGCCAGAGGCGCTGCGAACGCACGCCCTGCCACGACGAGCGGGGCCAGCGCCGCGACACCTGCGATAAGTTCACGGCGATTTAGCAACATAAGCTCCTCTCCGTTCGCGTCAGCGTCGCATGAACTCAGGCGACGACAGGAACAGTGCATTCCATTCCTGGGGCGTCGTCGCCTGGGTCAACGCCACCTTGGTCTGCTCCCCAAGCGTAGCTGCTACATCGGTAGAGTAAGCGGCGTCCTGCAACCTTGGCAGTGGTGGCACGAACACTGCCGTCGCTGGTGAGACGATCGACGGAGGGGAGTGGGCAGCCTCCATCGGGGACATAGGTTCAGCCATCGCCGGCGCCGACATGCCAATCATCGCCATCGACGGAGTCGAAGGCAAAACGGGGGGTTTGAACAGCCCAGCCGCGCCGGCCCCGATCTGGTGCGCGATCTCGAACCGCACCGACATCTGTCCCGGACCGGTCCACGCCGCCGAGGCCACCGGATAGCCGTCGGGCGTTTCGTGCGCATAGAGCCCTTCGCCCATGCGATTGAGCCAGCCTTCAATCGGTTGCGCATTCATGATCACCCGGTCGCCGTACATTAGGCGTACCGCAGAAACAGCGTAATGCATTGGATCCTTGAAGGCAGTCCCCAGCGACTGCCGGAATTCCGGCGCCCTGATCATCGTGCGCAGCACCGACGCAATATTTCCGTCGTTATGCTGCCAAGCCGTGGTCATGCGATCGATCAGAGCGGCAGACGGATTGTCGCCGATGAAGTAGGTCGCAAGTTGTGCGGAGACGTGGTGAGCGGTCGCTGGCGACTTGGCAATCAGGTCAAGCGCTTGCTCGACCTCGCCGAAACCGCTTCCTTTGATCGTATGGCCGAGAAACTGCTTGTCCCCGAAATCGTGCCGGTTGGGGTTGAACTCAAACAGCCCAGCTCGAACGTAGAGCGCTTGGCGTGCTGGATTGAGCTTAGGCCCGGTCGGTTTGAGATCGACCCCAACTCCAGTCAGGATCCGAGCTAGTTCCTGCACATCCTTCTGGGTATAGCCCGAGCCGACCCCCATCGAGTGCAGCTCCATGATTTCCCGCGCGTAATTCTCATTGATATGGTTTGCAGCGTTCTGGTCGTTGTCGAGGTAACGCAGCATCGCCGGATGCCTAAGCGTTGCCTCTAACAGATCGCGAAATCTGCTGAGGGAATGATCCCGGATTGTGTCCTCGTAATCGCCGATCATTGCGCGGATGTCGCGCTTTTGAGCATGTACGTTGAAGTGATTGGACCAGAACCAGGTCATCTGCTCGCGTAGCTGGTCGGGCGCGTAGAGATCGCGCAGCAGCGACCTCGTTGCCGTCTCGTTTGCGAGGTTGCTCATCGCCTGTTGGTACGTCTTGCGTGCGGCGTCTCGCTGCGCAGGGTCGGTGAGTGCGTTTGCGTAGCGGATGGCAGCATCCTCCTCGACCACTAGCGCGGCCATCGATTTCTGGCTGATCCGCATCGCGGCGACTTGAACAGCGGCCTTGGGCGGCAGCGAACCGTCTGGCCGTTTGAGCTGCGCGTCGAGCCACCGGTCGCTTCCCGGCTCTCCCACAATGTCCGGCGTGGCGGAGATGCCCCAAGTAACGCGGTTGGCCCACGTTACGTTCTGTGCTGCATGTGCACCAAGCGCCGGCCCGGCGGTGGCGGCGAACAGCAGAGCTGATGCTGACCAAGCACTCATGATCGGGTTACTCCTTGCCATCGGTATACGCTCGGACCCTGAACCGATGCTGTCGCCACCAAAAAAGTGACCTTGAGATTGATAAGCGGTCAAGCAACTAAACCGAGTTGAAGGGCCCGCACGTGTCGGTGCGGGCCTTCGGTATTCCTACTTCCCGATCGCATTGCTATTGGCGTTTAGTTCCTGGTTGAGCGTGCGCTGCTCGGACTTGGTGATGTGCCCATCATTGGCCCGCGCGTCGGCGCGCTGCTGAAGACGGATCGAACGATCGGTGAGGCGTAGGGCACGTGCCTGCGCCATAGTGATGTCGCCCTCCTTGCGCTCCTCGCGGATACGGCGATCTTGGTGCTGGACGCGGTCAACGACTTGGTCACGGCGCGGGTGCCGATGTTCCCAGCGATTGGCCGCTGCCGGTGCCGAAAAAAGGACGCCACTGGCGAGGGTGGCAGCGAGAAGTATGTAATTGCGGGGATTCATGGAACGTCTCCTGACTATTTAACAACGAGCAGAGGATTCAACGCTTGCCGTTGGCACCAGTTTGGGCTCGCAACCCTCCTAACGGGCCGCGCGCAGATTCCCTTCGCGCTTCAAAGTCAGTTGGATCGCCCGCGACGCGGACGCGGCCTCCCCCGTCCGGGCCGATGATCGAAGGCGTGCATTCGGCGCCGTTCGGCGCGCGCCTCGCGCCATACTTCCAAGTGCCTGTCGGCACGGTCTTGCCGTTCGGGAAACGCGCGTTGCGGCTCGAGTCTAGGGCCATAAGGTTCCGCCGGCTGCCGTACCACCGGCCGCGGCTCTCGTGGTAAAGCATTCACTGGCGGTTGCGGGGTGCGAAGCGTTCGATCCGGCGGCGCCCGAGGAATGTCCTCAACTGCATGGCGACGTGCGGTGATGGGAAATCCATTACCTCGGGCTCGATGGGGGAGCATTTCGAGAGGAGTATTTGGGCGGTGAAGTATCAGCTTTTCGCGCCGGCGCGCCTGCGCCATGCGAGCATGGTGATTGCTGGGACCGCCGATCGCCAGCGGACGAGCGCCGGGCTGCCGCAATGGCGCGATGGCCTCTCGCGCCTCAATCGGAATCGCCGATGTCGGGTGCGGTTCGCTCACTGTGCCGGCAATCGCCGCCGGGCTAGATGCTGGCGCGAGCGACGCGACGCGACGCGGCGGCGCGACCCGATGCCGTGCCGAATGAACCGGTTCGCGGTGCAAGCTATGTTTTACGTTCTGCACAATCTCGGTTAAATGATGCCAGACGGGAATTCCGCTAACCATCGCCGCGACCGCGCTTGCGGCGACAATATTGAGCGCAATGAAGCCGAGCCACAACGGGCTCCGTCGCCACGGACGCAGGCTCCGCCGCGGCCAGGGCGAGTTCACACCCGGCCCAGCTGGCAACGATTGGGCGGCAGCAAGCACCCGGCTCGCGAAATCCTCGCCGAGCGCTGGCACCTCATGTGCTGCTAGCAATGCATCCACCATGAGGTCGTTCGTTCTGGGATCGCCACTCATTGCCACGACTCCAGATCGGCGGCGGTTAGCCCCTCCCGCTCGATTTGCTCGCGAAGCGCACGGCGGCCGCGCAGCAAAAGTGACTCGAAGGCTTTGAGATTCATACCCATCACTTCGGCTGCCTCGCTGTTCGCAAGCTCCTCATAATAAGTCAGCACCACCGCCGCGCGCTGCGTCGCGGGCAGCGCCATGAGCGCGCGGTTTGCAATTGCAGACATGATCCCTTGGTCGAGCCGCGTTGCCGCGTTAGGCTGCCTATCTTCCAGTTGTTCCGGCATTGTTCCATCAAAGCGCCCACGTCGTCGCAGGCGGTCCAAACAGAGGTTTGTCGCGACCCGCCGTAACCATGCCGGCACTCCCGCCCCCGCAGATTGCCAACCCGCTGCCTGCTTCCAAAGACGCAGAAATGTTTCCTGCGTGACGTCCTCGGAGTCTGTGACGTCGCCAAGCAGCCGATAGGCGACGCGGTGCACCGCCAGGGCGTAGCGGTCCACGAGCGCGCGGAATTCCGCCCTCTCGCCACGCCCAATCGCCGCGAGAAGCTGCTCGTCACTCGGGTCGGAAAGGAGGGCCGCTTTCACACTCTTCTAAATTCCTTCGACCCGCGCATCTTCACCCATAACGCGGATCGGCAGGATATCCTTCGCCTGCTGCTGTATAGAGTAGATTGATGGAAACCGGAACGCTGACCGCGGACCTATTCCCCAATCGCGGATCCGATGAAATTAATGATTTTCTGAAGGCAAGTGTTTCCGTTTCGGAACGAATGCGTTTGCCGCGCATTTTTCCGGCATCATAATTCCGGAGGAGTTGGATCATGCTGGCAACCATCGCAATCATTTTGATAGTCTTTTGGCTCTTGGGTGCGTTCATCGTGCCTGTCGGAGGAGCGCTCATCCATATCCTGTTAGTAATCGGAATAATCGTTTTGATTCTACACTTCGTACGCGGACGCAGCACGACTGTTTGAAATCTTCTGTTATTTCAGGACAATAAACGCACAGATCAGAATTAGCTCCTGAGTCACGCCAATCTGCGGTGACGGGTAAGGGCGAGCCCGGATCAATGCGACTCCTTGTCCTCAGCGCATAACTTTACCACCTCAGGGATAACGTTGAGGAGATTTCAACATGTTAGTTCGTCAGACCTCACAGAATGGCTTGCTCGATCTACTGAAAACAGCGTCGCCTTCGAAGGGCGACGCGATCCGTCGCATGGAGATGATGGCCAAGCTGTTAGACAATGCCTTCGTGATCCCGGGCACGAACCAACGAGTGGGCATTGATGCCATCATCGGTCTGGTGCCAGGCCTCGGCGACATCGCCACGACGCTTCTTTCGAGCTACGTGATTTGGGAAGCACGAAATCTGGGCGTTTCGCGGGTCGCGATCGGGAGAATGCTGACGAACTTGGCGATCCATGCCAGCATTGGCGCGGTTCCGATCTTGGGGGACGTGTTCGATGCCTTCTTCCGCGTCAACCAGCGCAACATGCGCATTGTCCGGGCGCAGCTCGA
>JANMWM010000302.1:0-15689 GCA_031394005.1 Sphingomonas sp. | reverse complement strand
CTCGCTTCCGGTCCAGCCGCGATAGCGCGACGTTGCGTCTGAGGCGGCAAGAGTCGTGCACAAGGCGATGTGCCTGGCCGCCATGGCCGCAAAAATCTCCGGCGTTCCGCCATAACCATGCTCGATCGTGTCGACGCCGGCAGAGATTGCGCGGCGCATTCCTTCCGCTGTCGCGGCGTGCACGGCAACAGGCCGGCCTGCGTCATGCGCGGCGGCAACCGCGGCCCTCATTTCGTCGAAACTCAGGGTCGGCCGGCTGTCTTCCCCGGCGCGCCAGCGATAGTCCGCGTAAAGTTTGATCCAGTCGGCACCGCCCGCGATCTGGCGGCGGACCGCATTGACGATCTGGTCGACGCCGGAGACTTCCTCAGCGCCCTGGGGGATATCGACGCCAGGCTCGAATCCCTTGGGTCCATAGGCGCCGAGTGCGACGATTGCATAGGTCGAGACAGACAGTCGAGGGCCAGGGACTATGCCCTTGTCGATAGCGGATTTTAGCCCGACGTCGGCGAAGCCTGCACCCTCCGTCCCGAGATCGCGTTCACTAGTGAAACCGGCAACCAATGTCGCCTTCGCATGCGCCACTGCCCGGGCGGTCCGCAGGGCCAGCGGCTCGTGCAGAACCTGATCGTCCCAGCTGGTTTCGTTGTAAGGGTGCAGGAAGAGGTGGGCGTGCCCCTCGATCATGCCAGGCATCAGGGTCGTGCCCGCAAGGTCGATGGTCCTGGCCGTGGGCGGGGCGGACAGATTGGGGCCGACGGCGACAATCCTTTCGCCGCTGACGAGGACCTGCCAGCCGGGATGAACCTTGCCGTCAATCCCATTGAATACCCCGGATGGTTTCAGCAGCAGCGAAATGGGTTCAGGGGCCGCCTCGGCCGTCGCCGAGCACAGCCCGAGCGCCACCACCATCATCGTCAGCCAGCGCATGGACTTTCCCTTTTCCCGCTTTAGATTCGCTTCATGGATAAGGCTCTCTTCAGCTCGCGCAATCTTTTGATCCCGTTGGCGTTGCTGGCGATCGCTGCCAGCAGTCCGGCGAAGGCAGTAGTTTCAGACATGGCGCGGTGGAAGCAGAAGGCCTCGCAGGTCACGATTACCCGCGACAATTGGGGAATTCCCCATGTCCGCGGCAGGTCGGATGCCGATGCGGTGTTCGGTTTGATGTACGCACAGAGCGAGGATGATTTTTCGCGGATCGAGGCCAATTATCTTACCGCGCTCGGCCGCACGGCGGAGGCCGATGGCGAAGAAGCGATCTGGGCGGACTTGCGCCAGCGCCTGTTCGTCGATCCGCAGCAATTGAATGCGCAATATGCCGCCAGCCCACCCTGGCTAAGATCGCTGATGACAGCGTGGGCGGACGGGTTGAACTTCTATCTTGCGACACATCCGGCAACGCGGCCCAAGGTCCTGACGCGGTTTGAGCCGTGGATGGCGCTGAGCTTTACCGAAGGCAGCATTGGCGGCGATATCGAGCGGATTTCGCTGAGCGAACTCAAGACCTTCTATGGCAAGCCCACGCCGCCAACCGCGCAGGAATTGGGCATGGTCCCGCGCGAGCCCTCGGGATCGAACGGGATTGTCATTGCACCGCGCCTGACGGCTAACGGGCACTCGCTGCTGCTGATAAATCCTCACACGAGCTTTTATTTCCGTAGCGAAGCGCAGATGACCAGCGGGGAGGGTCTCAACGCTTATGGAGCGAGCACCTGGGGCCAATTCTTTGTCTACCAGGGGTTCAACGCGCACGCGGGTTGGATGCATACCTCGTCGACCGTCGACAATGTCGACGAGTTTGCCGAGGCCGTGACGCAGCGGCCCGGCGGCCTGTCCTATCTCTATGGGCGGGAATTGCGACCTGTCGCGAGCCGCGTGGTCACGCTGGGCTTCCGCCGCGCGAATGGATCGATCGGGCAGCGCAGCTTCACCACCTATCGCACGCATCATGGCCCGATCGTTGCAGCGAAGGACGGTCGCTGGATTGCGACCGCGCTGATGTGGAAGCCGGTCCCCGCGCTTGAACAAAGCTATTTGCGGACCAAGGCGACCGACCTTGCGAGCTACCTCAAGGTCGCCGAGCTCAAGGCGAATTCGTCGAACGACACGCTGTTCGCCGACAGCAAGGGCGATGTAGCCTTCCTGATGCCGCAGTTCATGCCGATCCGGAATGACCGCTTCGATTATACGCGGCCCGTGGACGGCAGCGATCCCGCCACCGATTGGCAAGGGCTCCATACGCTGGCGAGCTTGCCCAGCGTCCTAAACCCGCGCGTTGGCTGGGCACACAATACCAATGACTGGCCGTGGAGCGCGGCGGGGCCGGAAAGTCCCAAAGCGAAGGACTATCCGCGCTACATGGACCAGATCGGCGGGAACGCGCGCGGTGTTCACGCGGACTTGCTCCTGACAGGGCGGACGGGCTGGACTCCGGAGACATTGCGCGCGGCCGCATTCGATTCGTATCTGCCCGCCTTTGCAAAGCTGATCCCCGGGCTGGTGAAGGCTTGGGGTGACTTGCCCGAGGGCGATCCGCGCCGGGGCGCGCTTGCCGCGCCGATCGCCCTGCTGAGGGGCTGGGACGACCGCTGGGCCTATAATTCCACCGCGAACACCCTGGCCGTGTTCTGGGGCGACCAATTATGGCGCGAGGTCGGCAGCTTTGCGCAGGCAGAACGCCTGAACGTGCCGGACTATGTTGCGACGCGCGTCAGCGCGGAGGCAAAGCTCGCAGCGCTAGCTTCGGCGACCGACCGCCTGACCCGCGACTTTGGCAGGTGGCAGACGCCGTGGAAGGAGGTCAATCGCTTCCAGAGGCTCGATGACTCTATCGCACCGCATTTCGATGACAGCGGCCCCTCGGTGCCGGTACCCTTCACATCGGCCCAATGGGGTAGCTTGGCGTCGTTCGGGGCGAAGGCTTGGCCCCGAACGAAGCGCTATTACGGCACGAGCGGGAACAGCTTCGTCGCGGTCGTCGAGTTCGGGGCACATGTGAAGGCCATGGCGATTATGGCCGGCGGCCAGAGCGGCGACGTCCACTCTCCCCACTTCGCGGACCAGATCTCGCGCTACGCCGACGGGCGCCTGCGGAAAGTGTATTTTTATCCAGCGGAGTTGAAGGCCAACATCGAGCGCCACTATCATCCCGGCGACCTATAATCCCGGCGCTTGGGCTAACCGTTCATCCTCAGCGAGGGACTCAAGTTACGCCATTCAAAGCCGATCCCCTGCCGGCAGATAACGGCCGCGAAGCGACGAGACTTGAACTTGAGCGACGAAGTCCAGATGCTCCTGGAGCAAAGAGTCTTCGGTCGCCAAGACGACCTCCATTGGTCTGCGTATCCGGTTGTCTATCCGCAATTCACCCACCCTGCCCTTGGCAGCGACACACAGGCATCACAATAGTGGTTGCTCATCCGAGCGCGCCCATTGCGTTCATGGCCCCAAAAATGAGCTCTCCGACCGTTCGAACCGCGAACACAACAGGATGATTACGCGTCTCGGATCGGTGCAAGACTGCGGCATGTGCTGCAAAACGCGCCCCTCGGGCTCGTAACCCGGCGTTATCTGATGTATACATCTATAGCGTAAAATAAACTTGAAAACAATATTTTACGGTCGTGATCTTATTACTCGTGTTAGCTCATGTATGTTCATGAGTGTCGCGCTGAAATATTTTAGGAGCAGAGGGTCGCAGGTTCAAATCCTGTCTCCCCGACCATTTTTCCTCTAAAGAGGCGTTCTTTCGGGTATACTGGAGTAAAGCGCCCTCCGCTCTGTATCCGCCGTGGATCCGGATTACCCCCGAAATATACGTTATTGGCGATGGCCTATTGACCTGGGGAGCTCTAGCCCGAGCCTAGCCGCTTAAACACGTCGATAGCCAGGCCGAGAATGATGCTGACTATCACCAGAGCTTGAGCGGCGCCGTGCCGCGTTTCTGCTCGCCCTCCGACATGTCATTCGTCGGGAACCAGGGTCGTGTGCCGGTGCGGCAGCGCGCCGCGAAGAGCGAGCGGCGCGCCAAAGCAAAATAGCGGCCCTTGGTCCCCGACGACTAACGGGCACTGGCCATGTCAGTAAGCGCGGGTAAAGACGCGCGTCGACCAGGGCGCGAGCCGCAGCGCGGTGCCCTTGACCAGTTCTGTCGCCGCTCCGCCCTTTTCGGTCCAATTACCTGGGTACGGGATGTCCTCGAGCGTCGCGCTCCGCTCCTCGGCGCTGTAATTCTGGATGACGAAGACCGCGTCGCCGCTTCCCGCTCGCTCGAAGCTGAACAGCTTTTGTGGATCGCCGTTTTTGACCTGGACCATCCTCGCCCCCCACGGCGCATTGTCGAGTGACGGGTGCGCCTTGCGAAAGGCGATCCAGTCTCGGATGAGCGCTCCATCAGGATGCGCGCGCCACACGATCGGATCTTTTTCGAAGAACTGCAGACGCTTGTCGTTGCCTGCTTCCTGGCCGTTGTAGACCAGCGGAATCCCTTCCGAGGTGAAGAGCAGTGCGAAGGCGTTGCCGAGCGCGGGGCCGAAGCGTTCGAACTCGGTCCCCGACCAGCTGTTCTCGTCGTGGTTGGACGTGAAAATCATGCGCTGCGCGCCGGTCGGCCAAGCACTCTCGTTCTCGCTGTAAAATCCGTAGAGCGCCCCCGTGTTGGCCTTGCCCTTGGCGATGTTGGCGATACCCTCAGCCCACGGCCAGGCGTAGCTCGCATCGAAGCTGCTGAGATGCAAATCGCGCTGGTTGTATTCGCCGAGCATCCACACCGGCTTGATCCGGTCGAGATCGCGCCGTACCTGCGCCCAGAAATCGGGCGGGACATAGCCGGCGACGTCGCAGCGAAACCCGTCGATGCCGACATCGCGCACCCACGAGGCCATCGCTCCCGCCATCTCGCGGCGCAGCCCGGCCTTCGAATAGTCGAGATCGATGATGTCGGACCAGTCCAGCCATGGCGTTGAAACTTGCGACCCCTTCCAGTCCTTCGCGTACCAGTCGGGATGCTCGCTCACCCAGCGATTGTCCCACGCGGTATGATTGGCAACCCAGTCGAGTATGACCTTCATGCCCTGCGCATGCGCGCGGTCGACGAACGCCTTCAAGTCGGACTTGGTGCCAAGCTCGGGATTGACGGCGCGATAGTCGCGCACGCTGTAGGGGCTTCCCAGCGTCCCCTTGCGGTTTTTCTCGCCGATCGGCTGAATCGGCATCAGCCACAGGATATCGACCCCAAGCGCCTTCAGCCGCGGTAGTTCGCGGGTTGCTGCGGTGAGCGTGCCTTCGGGGGTGAATTGGCGGGTATTAATCTCATAGATTACCGCGCGCCGTGACCAGGCGGGATGCTCAATGCCCTCGAAGCTGCGCGGCGCGTAAGGATCGGTCGAGCGCGCCGCGACGAGGCCAGGCAAAAGCAGTAGCGATAGCGCGGTCAGCCAACGCATCATGGTCATGCTCCGAGTTTAAGGTAAAGCAGGAACGGTCGCCGATCGGGGTAAGATCGATGCCGCCCGAAATAGCGCTGGCGGGTCGGCCGCGATCGCTCGACGTAGCGCTTCGTGACCGCCAGGATGCGCTGGTCGAGCCAAGCCATGTTCCCTCGGACGTCGTCCGCGCGGCGGCCGCAGGAAACGCAGCGGAACCTCGACCCGCGACGCCCAGCTCAACTCATTGTGCGTCTGGCCTGGGAACTCGCGCGACAGCATGTTTCGGCCCGGACGATAACCGCTGGTGGTCAGCACCTTGTCGACGCGCCGTTGATAGGCTGCATAATGCGCGTCGAGCGTTTCCGAGCCGTGGTCAAAGTAGAGCCGATGCGACGCCGGGCTGGCGAGGTCGGCACGAAGATAGCGCTCGAATGCGCGGGAAACAGTGCCGACATCGGTTTCGCTGAGTACCTTGCCCTGCTCGGGCCGGAACAGCGGCCAATGCGTCGACATCATCCCCGCGGCACCGAAAATACGCGGATATTCGTCGATCGCATAAAGCGAGATCAGCGCCTCCATCGAAGAGCCCATAATGACTGTATGGTCGCGCCCGCCGGCGATGTTGAAGCGGTGGTCGATCAACGGCTTCAATTCGCGAACGACGAAGCGCAGATAGCCGTCGGACAGCGGATCGCCGCCGTAGAGCCCGCGGACTCGGTCCATATATTGCCGGGGTAGACAATCGAACGCCTTCGACGGGACGTATTCATGCATCCGCTTCGGGGGGGTCCAGATTCCGACGACGATCGTCGGGCGGACCTTGCGCTCGCGGAACAGGCGGTCGAGCATCTCCTCGATCCCCCACTCTATGCCGTAACCGGCGGTCGCCTTGTCAAACAGGTTCTGGCCATCGTGCGTGTAGAGGACCGCAGCGGGCGCGGCAGTGGCGCTGTATCCTGCCTGGAGCCATACGACGACGCGGCGCGGATCGCTGAACCGCGAATGCAGTGCGCCAAGATTGACGATCCGGCCGGCGCTGACCTGCGGCACGGCGTTGGGCGCAGCCGAGACGACGCTCGCGCTGCTGATGAGAATGAGGGGCGATGACCGAAAGCGGCAGGTCA
This sequence comes from Sphingomonas sp., assembly GCA_031394005.1. GTDB lineage: Bacteria > Pseudomonadota > Alphaproteobacteria > Sphingomonadales > Sphingomonadaceae > Sphingomicrobium. The sequence continues at coordinate 9,139 of JANMWM010000302.1, read as the reverse complement.
TGCGGTGCGATCCAATCGCGCAAGGGCCTCGCGGTGGGTCGGAAAATGGCTCGCACAGGCGGCGGTGAATCGATCGATCCGCGCCATGTCGGCGGAGCGCAGGTCGGGCGGCGGCGCGGCGAGCTTCGAAGGAAAATTGCCGTAGCCGCCGAAGAGGCAGTGCCAACTGATCGGGGCGTAGTAGCGCGCGATGTCCTGCCGCTCGATTTCCTCGACCAGGTCAGCGCCGGTGAACCAGGCGGTGAATAGTCCCTTCAGGCTGTCAGAAAGTTGGTCATGGCCCGTTGCGTCGCGCCAATAATCGGTGTCATGCCGGCGGGCGGCGCGGTAGTGCGCCACGATATAATCGCGAATTCCTTCGTAGCGGCGCGCGATGTCGGCGTTGAAATCGGCACGCGCCGGCTCGTCGTTCCGCTGGACGGCGCCGATGAACCCCTCGACCGTCGCCAGCACGATGTGGAGCGCGGTCGCCTCGAGTGGCTCGATGAACCCCTGGGCAAGTCCGATCGCGAGGCAATTGCGGACCCAGCTTCGTTCGAGCCGGCCGACTCGCATCTTTAAGTGACGCACCTCGGCATCGGGCGCCAGCCCCAGATGGCCGCGCAACTCGTCCGCCGCCGCCGCCTCGTCAGTGTAGCGCGACGAATAGACATAACCGTTGCCCACGCGGTTGGTCAGCGGGATATGCCACACCCAACCGGCACTCAGCGCGGTTGCGCGGGTTGCGACCCCCGGTCCCTCGGGCAGCAGCGGGGTCGGCGTGACGACCGCCGAATCGTTGAACAGGTTGTCGGCGAACGAGCGATGGGGTTCGCCCAGTGCGCCTTCTATGATGGCGGCGCGAAACCCGCTTGCGTCGACGAATAACTCGGCCTCGAACCGGCGCCCGCCGTCGGCGAGAAGCGCGGCAACGTCGCCGGCCTCGTCGAGCTCGACCGCGCCGATCCGCTGGTCGACATGAATCACCCCGCGCGCGGTGGCAACGTCGCGCAGCATTCGCCCGACGAGCACCGCATCGAAATGATATCCATAGCTCGACTCGAACGGAAAATCGTGGGCGGCGAGCGGGGCCAGGCGCTGATCGGCGAGCCGCGGCGGCACGAAGAACCGGTCGGGATGAGCGGGGACGTTGAGGCCGAGCCGGCAAAGATAAGCGTTGGCGAAGAGATCGGGCACGGTGTGCAGGTCGAGGGCGGTTGGAAACGGATGGAAATAGGTTTCATACCCCGGCCGGTCGGACCAGCCCACGAATTCAATCCCAACCTTGTAGGTGGCGTGGCAGCGCGGCATCCACTCACCCTCGGATATTCCAAGCATATCGAAGAACGCCTTGAGCTGCGGGGTGGAGCCCTCGCCGACCCCGATGATCGCGATGTCGCTCGATTCGATAAGCGTTATTTGGGTCCCCTTTGCCCCCCAGTGATGCTGGAACAGGCACGCGGCCATCCACCCGGCGGTGCCACCGCCAAGGATGACGATGCTGTCCGGCCGCTTCATCGGCGCGCCTTCATCGCCAGAGCGAGACGAATCGGACCGCCGCGCCCCCAGGGGGCGCGAGCCGGTCCGCGGCGGTCACCCGGCGCTTCTCGATGACGATACTGCGCGGATTGGTGCGATAGTCGGCGGTGTCGCCGTCGCGGTAGATCTCCGCGCGCCATTTCTCCTTGCCGAGAATTGCCAGCGGCACATCGAAGCGCCGTTCCTGCTCATCGCCGACCGCGCCGACGAACCACTCGTTCTTGTCGCGTGTCTTGCGCGCGATGACCGCAGGGTCGCCGACCTCGCCCGCCAATACCCTGGTGTCGTCCCAGTCGACGGCGACATCCTTGATGAACTGGAACGGCCCCGGGTTGGCGGCGTAATTCTCGGGCAGATCCGCCGCCATCTGGATCGGCGAGTAGATCACCACATACAGCGCGAGCTGCTTGGCCAGCGTCGACGGGATCGGCGTATTGCCACGCCCCACCAGGCCGAAAACGCCCGGGGTGAAATCCATCGGCCCCGACAACATCCGCGTGAACACCAGATTGGCCTCATGCTCGGGCGGGTTCTTGGGCACCGCCCAGACATTATACTCCATCCCGCGCTGGCCTTCTCGGCTGACCCAGCTCGGATAGGTCCGGCGAAGCCCGGTATCCTTGACGGGTTCGTGCGCGTCGATCGCGATGTGGCGCTTGGCAGCTTCGGTGACGACCTTGAGATGATGCCGCACCATCGCCTGGCCCTTATGCGATTCAAAGCGTGGCTTGCCGTCGGGTCCGACCGCCTGAGCCCCGCCCGCGTCGGATACATAGCCGGTCTTGATCGCGTCGACGCCCAGTTTCTGGAACATATCAAACCCGGCACCCATGCGCGGCTCATACCAGGCGATGTTGGCGCTGATTTCGTTATGGCCGATGAAGTGCACGCCCTTCTTCAAGCCATAAGCGACCACCCCGGGCAGGTCGAAATCAGGGTAGGTGTCGGTGAAGCTGAACGTATCGCCGTTGGCGAACCAGTCGCCGTCCCAGCCCTTGTTCCACCCTTCGACCAACAGGCCGGTGAAACCATTGGCCGTGGCGAAGTCGATCATCTTCCTGGCATAAGCCGTTGTCGCGCCATGCTTCGCGCCCGATGCCCAGCTTTGCGTATCAAGGTGCATCCCCCACCAGATACCCATATATTTGCGGGGATGGACCCAACTCACGTCGCCCTGCTTGTTAGGCTCGTTGAGGTTCAATATCTCGGCATTGGCGGCGTAGAGCGAGGCCGCGTCGCCGGTGATCAGCATCACTCGCCACGGGGTCACGAACGGCGTTTCGCGGCTGACCTTGGGTCCGCTCGACGACGGCGTCACTACCGCCTTCAACAGCCCGCCCTGTACCTTGGCGATATTCATCCCCGAATAATCGACCAGCGCCGCATCATGGAATGCGATGTGCGTCCCGTCGGCCAGCCGGATCGTCATGGGGGTCTGGGCGATCCCGATCGCCGTGATCTTCGTCCGGTTGTATAGATATTCCTCGCGGTTGCTTTCAAACGCCATGTCCCACCACGCTTCACCGTTACCGAAGACGCGAAACCGGGTGAGCTCCTCGGCGATGTTGGCGGTCGTCAGGTTGGGCTGACGCGGAAATTCGAACCGGAACGCAACCGCGTCGTCGAACAGGCGCGCCACGACGCGCATCCGGCGGTGAAGCTTGCTCGTCTCCTCGAACGTCGTGACAAGCTCGTTGTAATGGTTGCGTACTCGTCGCCACTCGCCCCACGGCTGCTCCCAACTTTCGTCGACCGACCGGGACGCCTGCTCGACCAGCTTGAAATTGCGCAGGATCTGCGGCGCGTCGGTGAACAGGAAGCCGAGCTGCGAATCCCCAATCAGCGGCGTGCCGTTTCGAGCCACCGAATAGTTGATCCGGCCGTCGCCTCCGGCGCCGATCTGATAGGCAAGTTCGCCGTTCGGCGATCTAGCCTGCACTGGCACTTCTGCCAGCGCAGGGCTCGATAAAAGTCCGATAAGCATGGTCAGGACCAATGCATTCTTGAACATCAGACTTCCTCGATAACCGCGCCATAGGCGCCGAGCGCATCGCTCGCGACCACATTGGCGCTGGCAATTGCAGTCCCGGCGGGGGCCCAGGCGGCAGGCTCGGGCGACAGGTTGAAGCTGCAGCGAAGCCGCTCACTCCTATCAATTCGATCGAAAATCAGCCGCTGTTCGCCCGCCTCTACAATCTTGATCGCTCCCCAACGCAGCGCCGACCGCGCGCGGCGAAGACTTAGCGCGAAGCGCGTCGCGGCGAGGATAGATTTGGAGTCCTGCTCCTGCCGGTCGACCGCCAGCGCGGCGTGGTCGGCCCCGACAGGAAGCCATGGCGAACCGTCTGAGAAGCCAAAGTTTTCCTTGTCCGAACACCACGGCATCGGCGTCCGCACCCCGTCGCGGCTCAGCGTCTGCGGCCAGTTGGCGATCGCCTCGGGATCCTTCAATTGCTCGAACGGGAGCTCGACCTGGGTCAGGCCAAGTTCCTCTCCCTGATACAGTATAATCGACCCACGCATCGCCGCCAGCAGCAGCAGCTTCATCTGCGCGAACGCCATATGATGCTCGGGAGCGGCCCAGCGCGAAACCGCGCGCGGCGCGTCGTGGTTCTCGAACGCCCAGCTCGGCCAGCCGACTCCGGGTCCGTCCGGCCATGAAGAAGAGGCCTCGGCAACCAACGCGGGGGTCAGCTTGTCGGAGTAGAGAAAGTCGAACCCGTAGGCGCTGTCGAGTCGCCGTGAACCTTTTGTAAAATCATGCATTTCCGTCTGTGCCAGCGCGCCTCCAACCTCGGCCAGCGCGAACGCGCCGGGGAACTCGTCGAGCACCAAGCGGAGCCGCTCGAGGAATATGACAATGTCGGGATGCGACTGGTTATGGAGGTGCTGCTGGAAATCGAACGGTCGCGTCCGCTTGCCCCCCGGCGGCGCTGGCGGATTATCGGTCAGCGCCGGGTCGTGCATGGCGAAGTTGATCGCATCGATCCTGAAGCCATCCACCCCCCGCTCGAGCCAGAAGCGCGCGACTGCCAGCAGCGCATCTTGCACCGCTGAATTGTGGACATTGAGGTCGGGCTGCTCGGGCAAGAAATTGTGCAGATAATATTGCCCGCGCCGCGCATCCCACGTCCAGCTCGGCCCGCCGAACACCGACTGCCAGTTATTGGGCGGCGACCCGTCGGTTTTGGCATCGGCCCAAACATACCAGTCGGCATAATCACCGCTTCGGTCGGCGCGGCTCGCGGCGAACCACGGGTGCTGGTCCGAGGTGTGCGAATAGACTTGGTCGATGATCAGCTTCAGCCCAAGCGCATGCGCGCGCGAAACCATCGCGTCGAAGTCGTCGAGCGTTCCGAAAATCGGGTCGATCCCGAGATAATCGGCGACGTCATAGCCGAAGTCGCGCTGGGGCGAGGTAAAGAAGGGCGACACCCACACCGCGTCGACGCCCAAGCTCGCGACATGGTCGAGGTGCGCGGTAATGCCGGGGATGTCGCCGATCCCGTCGCCATTGCTGTCGGCGAAGCTGCGTGGATAGATTTGATAAATAGCCGCGCCCTTCCACCACGGCTCAAGGGCGGTGGCGGGGTCGGTGGCGACGATCGGCTTGGACTGATTCATCGGGCGGCCTCGCAGACCGCATAGCCGAAGGCGGGGAGCAACACGCGGATGCTGCCAGGGGCCTGCGCGGTTGGGGCGCACTGGCCGGCGAGCGCGGTAAAGCGGGTCGAGCCGACCGCCACTTCGACATTCGCGTCGATCGAACTCGCACCGGTGTTGAACAGCAGGACGATCTCGTTCCCGTCGCCCGGATCGAAGCGCGACACGGCGAACAGGCCGGGCTTCTCGTCGGCAAAACGGATCGCCTGCAGCCCGCGGGTCAGCGCCGGGTGGCTGGTCCGCACCCGCGCCAGCTTGGCGATCTCGACAAATAGCATATTGTCGCTGCCGAAATGCGCCGTCGCGGTAGTCGTCGGAGTGCCAAGCAACACATTGTCGTTATAGACCGCGACCTTCGATGCGAACATGTCTTGGCGCGCATCCTGGTCGCCGCCGTCGCCGGTGAAGCCCTGTTCGTCACCATAATAGATGGTTGGCACCCCGCGCAGCGTCAGCAGCATCGCGTGCGCCAGCAGATCGCGCTTCATCCGCTCGGCGGGGTCGGCTTTGGGCGAGTCCTTGCCGATGAACATCCCGATCCGGCCCATGTCGTGATTGCCGAGGAAGGTCGGCAGAGTCAGCGCCGCCGCCGCGCCACCTTCGTAGAGCGAATCGCCAGCGAACAAGCGGGACAGTTCGGACGTCGGGGCATTGCCTGCCGCGACATCGCGGATTGCGCGCGCAAACGGGAAGTCGAGCACGGAGGGCATCTTGTCGACCCGGGTGTGGACCGCGGTGTGCGCGGGATCGACCTCCTCGGTGAAATTCTCCCCGAAGATGGCGAAATTCGGGATCCCTCGAGCTTTGGCGCGCGACACCATTGCCGGGGCGAAGGCCGCCCAGAACTCCGGATTGACATGCTGCTGCGTATCGACCCGGAAGCCGTCGATGTCGAAATCGTCGATCCACTTGGCGTAGATTTCGATCATGCCCTGGATCACGCGCGGGTTCTCGGTCGCGAGGTCGTCGAGACCTGAGAAGTCGCCCATCTGCGAGCTCTCGCCCTTGAAGGTGGAATCGCCGCGATTGTGATAATAGATCGGGTCGTTGAGCCATGCCGGCGCCTTAGCGTGAGCCTCGGCCGGGGGAACGAACGGAGTGAAGGCGAAGGACGGATCGATCAGTTTTGCCCAGTTGGCAGGGCTCGCGTCGCCGTCGCCCGCGAAACCCGCATTAATCGTGGCGCCGCCGACCCCGCCCTTACGCTGGTAGGGATAGTCGGCGCGGCTGCGATAGGCGCACGGCTTCTGCCACACGCACTCGCGATAGCGGATGACGTCGGCGGTGTGGTTGGCGATGATGTCCATATAGACCTTCATCCTGCGCTCATGGGCGGCGTCGACCAGCGTCTTGAAGTCGGCGTTAGTGCCAAGGTGCGGATCGACCCGGGTGAAGTCAGTGATCCAATAGCCGTGATAGCCCGAGCTCTCCTGCCCCGGCGGGCCCTGCACCGCCTTGTTGGTGAACACCGGCGACAACCACAGCGCGGTGACGCCGAGCGACTGGATATAGTCCAGCCGGCGCGTCACTCCCTTGAGGTCGCCGCCATGGTAGAAGCCCTTGGCGGTGGGGTCATAGCCGGTAATAAGCCGGTCGCCCTTTAGCCCGCCGCGGTCGTTGCGCAGGTCGGCGTTGTCGAACCGGTCGGGGAGGAGAAAGTAGATCACTTCGTCCTGCGGCAGCCGCGCGCGAAGGTCGGCCAGTGGAACGGCGGTGGCGGCGGCATGGACCGGGACGAGTGACAGGCCGATGGCGGCGCCGAGGACGGATGCGAGACGGTACAAGCGGGTCAAATCAGGTCCTTCACGCGGCGATCATCTGCGCGATGAAATCGCGGTGTGTCGGGAATGTCTCCGCCTTGGCGCGATAGCCGCTGGCGGTGCTGCCGAGGAACGGGCCGAGATCGTCGGCCGGCACATTGTCGGCGAGCGGCGACCAGCTGGCGGGCTCGATCCCCTGGCCGATCATCACCTGCCCCCAGCTATCGTCGAGGAACAGTTCGTCCTGCTCGCGGATGAACAGACCGGCGTCGCGGAACAGGTCGATCTTCTCGGCCAGCGTGTCGGGCAGTTCGATCGCCCGGCAATGGTCCCAGAAAGGATCACCGACCCGCTCGTTGGCGACATAGTGGAGCAGGAGAAAGTCGCGGATCCGCGTCCATTCGATGTTGGTCAGCCGGTTGAACGTGTCGCGCCCGGTGGCGACACGCTCGGGGTCATTGGGGAGGAGGTTGAGCAGCCGTCCGAGGCCCGACTGGACGAGATGGATGCTGGTCGATTCGAGCGGTTCCATGAACCCCGCTGCAAGCCCGAGCGCGACGACATTGTGCGACCAGTGGACGGCGCGGTGCCCCGTCGTGAAGCGGATTGGCCGCGGGTCGGCGGTCGGCTTTCCGTCGAGGTTGGCGAGCAGCAGCTCGCGCGCTTGCTCCTCGTCCATGAAGGCCGAGCAGAAGACATGGCCGTTGCCGGTGCGGTGCTGCAGCGGGATGCGCCACTGCCAGCCCGCGGGACGCGCCATCGACTGGGTATAGGGCCTCATTGCGGCCGAGGATTCGCACGGCACGGCGAGCGCCCGATCGCACGGCAGCCACTGGCTCCAGTCGACGAACGGCACCTCGAGCGCGCCGCCCAGCAGCAGCGAGCGAAAGCCGGTGCAATCGATGAACAGACTTCCGTCCACTCGTCGGTCGCGGTCGAGCTGGAGCGCTGCGATGTTACCGGTTAGCGCGTCGCGCTCGACCCGTTCGATCCGCCCTTCAATGCGCGTGACTCCGCGCTCTTGCGAATAGCGGCGGAGTAAGGCGGCGAAGGCGGTCGCATCGAAATGATAGGCGTAGGACAGGTCGGGGATGGCTTTGGCCGTCCCGTTACCCTTGGCCATCCGCCCAAGCCGGGCAGCGGCGATGTTGATGCTATAGTCGTCGTAGCCGCTGGCGACCCCCATCGCCCGGCCGCGCAGCCACAGCTGGCGAAACGGGATCAGGCCGACGCCGCGTCCGACCGTACCGAAGCTGTGAATGTAGGCGTGGCCGACCTCGCGCCAGTCGACGAACTCGATGCCCAGCTTGAAGCTCGCATTGGTCTCGCGCAGGAACTCGGCCTGGTCGATGCCCAGCCCGACGATCAGGTTGTGGATCTGCGGGATCGTCGCCTCGCCGACGCCGACGGTGCCGATCTCGTCGGATTCAACCAGCGTGATCGTCGCGCGATTGCCGAGGAAGCGAGCGAAGGTAGCAGCCGCCATCCATCCCGCTGTTCCACCACCGGCGATTACGATTTCGAGTGGCGCAGAATTGATCATCGGGCCACCCTGCAAGAAATTGGCCCTCGCCGTAAACTGCCGGCGAGGGCCATGCTACCGTCAGAACTTATAGGTGAAACCGGCCAGGAACCGGCGGCCATAGGTTTGATATTTGTATATCGCATTCGGACGTGTGACGCTGTCAACCGTCTCCTCTTTCTCGTTGGTCAAATTCTGACCCTGGAGATAAATCGACAAGCCATGGAGAGCCGAGGAATTTTGAAAGCCATAGCCAAGTTGCGCGTCATAGATGTTTTCGGCAACAATATGTTGCGCCTCGAATGACCCATCAAATCTGACGAAGTCTCCTCTGAACCCCGAGCGGTGGCGAAGACTTCCACGAGCATTGAACCCGTTTGCTTCATAGAACGCGGTTACATTCCCGACGAATTTTGAATAGCCTGGGATTTCAGTCACTTCCCCGTTGAAGCGCTTCACCGATGTCTTGGTATAGCCAAATCCACCGGTCAGACCAAAGCCATCTAGCGCTCTGGAAAACGTATCGAACGGCAGCGTCCCAGCGACTTCAACACCGTAGAGCTTTCCCCCGTGCGTGTTAAGAGGGCCGCTGAACCGGCCAATCGGAGACGAAGGAACAAGCCCAGGAGGTGCGGGAAATATGGAATAATCGAAGGTATTCGTATTCGCGCCGCCG
>JANMWM010000267.1:0-8440 GCA_031394005.1 Sphingomonas sp. | reverse complement strand
GCCCCGGCAAACCCGCCAATCACCTTGCCCTCGGCCCCCAACCGGCGAACCTTCTTCGCATTGGGCTTCATCACGGTATTGCCCATGCTGACCTGCCCGTCGCCGGCGATCACCGTGCGCCCATCCTTCCTCACCCCGAGGATCGTCGTGCCATGCCAGCTTTCCATCGTCGCTCCCGCTCGTCCTACCTGTCAAGTGGGAAGGCGACCCGCGCTTCTCAAGCGCCGCCCGGGTGCTCATCCTTGATCTCACGCTCGATCCGCTTGTCGCGAACGATCCACACCAGCGCGATCAGGACATAGATGCCGATCGCTGCCAACGGGACGACGAACGACAGTCCGATCGCGACAACATAGCCGACGGCAGACCAAATGCCCTTGGCGTCGCTGCCGAGCGCGCGGTCGAGCGTCTCGCCTCCGTGAAGCCCGACCAGGATTCGAGCCAGCAAACAGTTGGCTCAGCGACGCCCCGAGCATGACGAAGCCATAGATCGCGCATGGCCACGGCTAGAGGACCCCGCTTCGTCGAGCCCGCGCACGCTGTAGGGCAGCAGCGCGAGGAAGAAGAGCAAACCCATGTTGGTCCACATCGCGCGCCCGTCGACCCGCTTGATCGTCGCCGTCAGCAAATGATGGTTGCTCCAGAAGATCGCGATGGTGAGGAAGGCGAGCACATATGCGCCCATGATCGGCGCGATGTGCTTGAGCTCGACCACCGAGGTATCCTGCGGGGCGTGGATGTCCAGCACCATTACGGTGATGGCGAACGCCGCGGCTACGTCGGTCAGCGCGTTGAGACGATCGGGCTTCTTTGCGCCGCGCTGTGCCTGTTCGCGCATCGCCATGCAAACTGGAGCGCAATCGCTGATCGAGTTGCGCCTGCTCTTCCCGATCCTGTAAGCCTTCCCCAATGGCCCGCATCATCACCGCCGCGCTGCTCGATCGATCGGGCGACCAGCCGCGCCCTTATGCCGATCATGCGCCGCTCCGCCTCGCCGAGCTGACCCTCGACGACCCCCGCCCCGGCGAGCTCCTGATCCGAATCGACGCCGCGGGGCTGTGCCATTCGGACCTGTCGGTGATCAACGGCGACCGCCCGCGCCCGATGCCGATGGCACTCGGCCACGAAGCGACCGGGATCGTCGAGGCGCTTGGTTCGCAGGACGACCCGCTGTTCGCGGTTGGCGACCGGGTGGTGCTGGCATTTCTGCCGATGTGCGGCGACTGCGTCCGCTGCCGCTCGGGCGAAGGCTATTTGTGCCCTAACGGCGCCGCCGCCAATGGCGAGGGGCGGCTCCTCCTCGGCGGCCGGCGGCTCCATGATCACGGCGCGGAGGTCCATCACCACCTCGGCGTCTCGGCTTTCGCCACCCACGCCGTGGTCGACCGCCGCTCGGCAGTGAAGATCGACGCTGCCATCCCACCCGAGATCGCCGCGCTGTTCGGCTGCGCGGTGCTCACCGGGGTCGGCGCGGTGCTCAACAGCGCCGCGCTCAAGGCGGGCGAGAACGTCGTCATCTACGGGCTTGGCGGCGTCGGCCTCGCCGCGCTCCTCGGCGCGCTGGCGGGCGGGGCGGCGACCATCGTCGCGGTCGACCCGGTCGCCGACAAGCGCGCGCTCGCATCCGATCTCGGCGCGATCGCGTTGGCCCCCGACGATGCCGCGGTAGCGATCGCCACGCACCTCCCCGGCGGCGCCGATGTGGTCATAGAGACGGTCGGGCGCGCGTTCGTCCTGGCCGAAGCCTATCGCGCCGGACGACGAGGATCACGGATCGTCACGGTGGGCCTGCCCAACCCCGCCGAGATGCTGTCGATCCCCGCGGTGTCGCTCGTCGCCGAAGGCAAGACGCTGATTGGCAGCTACATGGGCTCGTCGATCCCCGCGCGCGACATCCCGCGCTACATCGCGCTGTGGCGTACCGGGCGGCTGCCGGTCGAGCGCCTGCTTACCTCTGTCAGCCCGATGTCGGAGATTAACACCCTCCTCGACCGCCTTGCCAACGGCGACGCGGTGCGGCAGATCGTCACGCCCTAGTTCAATGCTTCAATGATCGTGACGTTCGCGATCCCGCCGCCTTCGCACATCGTCTGAAGCCCGAAGCGCTTGCCCCGCGCGCGCAGTGCATGAACCAGCGTTGCCATCAGCTTGGTCCCTGACGCCCCGAGCGGGTGACCGAGAGCGATCGCGCCGCCGTTGACGTTGAGGCGGTTGGGGTCGGCGCTAATTTCCTGGAGCCAGGCCAGCGGGACGGGGGCAAACGCTTCGTTGACCTCGTACAGGTCGATCTCGTCGATCTTGCGCCCCGACCGGTCGAGCGCGCGGCGGGTCGCTGGGATCGGCTCCATGAGCATGATCACCGGGTCGCCCGCGGTAACGGTCAGATTGTCGATTCGCGCGATCGGGGTCAGCCCGTGCGCCTTCAACGCGCGCTCATTGACGATCAGTACGCCCGATGCGCCGTCGCAGATCTGGCTAGCGTTGCCGGCGGTGATCACCCCGCCCGGCTTGATCGTCTTGAGCCCCGCCAGCCCCTCCAGCGAGGCGTCACGGCGAATGCCTTCGTCGCGAGTGTGGATCGTCTCGTTGCCGTCGGCATCTACAATGCGCAGCGGCACAATCTCGTCGGCGAAGGCACCGGCATCAGTCGCGGCGGCGGCGCGGCGATGCGACTCAAGTGCGAATGCGTCGAGCCATTCACGGGTGAAGCCATAGCGATCGGCGATCATCTGCGCGCCGGTGAACTGGCTGAACTCGGTTACGCCGAACTTCTCGAGCAGCGCCTCGCTCCACGGGCCCTTGCCGATGCCCGCCTGCATCGCAAGGATCGTCGGGGTGCCCATCGGCACGCGCGTCATATGCTCGACCCCGGCAGCAAGGACGATGTCCTGGGTCCCCGACATGACCGCCTGGGCGGCAAAGTGAAGCGCCTGCTGCGAGCTTCCGCACTGACGGTCGATCGTCACCGCGGGCACGGTTTCAGGCAGCGACGAGGCGAGCACCATGTTGCGCCCGACGTGAAAGCTCTGCTCGCCGACTTGGCTGACGCAGCCAACAATGACGTCGTCGACCGCCGCCGGATCGATCCCGCTCTTCGCCAACAACGCATCGATCACCGCCGCGCCCATGTCGGCCGGATGCCAGTCGCGCAGCGCGCCATTGCGCCGCCCCCCAGCCGTGCGCAACGCGTCGACGATATAGGCTTCGGCCATTTACTGCTCCTATTGCTAACGCCCGACTGCCGCCGCCGCGCGCGCTCGCGCGCCGATTGCGGCGAGATCGCTATCGTGCGGTCCCGCGATCCATGTTCCCCCGACGCAGCTCACCGCCTCGAGCGCGAGCCAATCGGCGGCATTCTCCAGCCTCACTCCGCCCGTAGGGCAGAACCGCAGCTCGGGGAACGGTCCGCTCAGCGCTTTCAGCGCGGGGCGCCCGCCCGAGGCTTCGGCGGGGAAGAATTTAAACCGCGACAAGCCCATGTCGAGCCCGCGCATGATGTCGCCCGCGGTCGCGATTCCCGGCAGGAACGGCACCCGACTGGCAATCGCCGCAAGACCGAGCGGCTCGGTCAGCCCCGGCGAGACGATGAATTGCGCCCCGGCTCCGATTGCCTCGTCGAGCATGTTGGGATCGCGCACCGTTCCCGCTCCGACGACCGCCCCCGTCACCCCCGCCATCGTGTGCAATGCATCGAGCGCCCACGGCGTGCGCAGCGTCACCTCGATCACCGGCAGCCCTGCGGCGACCAGAGTTTCCGCCAGCGCCGCCGGATCGAGCTCGTCGCCGAGTACCAGCACTGGAATTACCGGCGCCATGTTCATCAGGTCGTCGATCGTCATTGATACACCTTTGCGAAGGCAGCGGCGGCGCCGAGCAGGCCGGGCTGGGGGTGGGTGATGAGCTTGATCGGCATCGCTTCCATCCGCCGTTCGAAGCGCCCCTTTGCGACGAAGCGCGTCTCGAACCCCGACTTGGGGACGTGATCGCGCAGCCGCAAACCCAGCCCGCCGGCGATGACCACGGCATTGGCTCCGTGGGCAAGCGCCAAGTCCCCCGCGACGGCGCCAAGGATCAGGAGAAAGCGGTCGAGCGCGGCCGCGGCGAGGCTATCGCTGCCGTCGAGTGCAGCAGCCCACAATTCCTTGTTGTCGCGCTGGATCAGCGGCCGACCCTCGACTGCGGCGAGCGCGGCGTGGATGTTCGACAGCCCGCTGCCACAGGCGACGCGCTCCACCGACACTCGGCGGAAGCTTTGCCGGAGGTGGGCAAGAATTCGGTCCTCGAGCGCATCGAGGGGCGCGAAATCGACATGTCCGCCCTCCGTCTCGATGACGTGCACATGCCCGTCGCGCCGGAGCAGAGCAGCGACCCCAAGACCAGTGCCGGGCCCAACAACGCTTGTTACCCCTTCGCGCGGAAGCGGCTCGCGCGGCCCGAATAGGTGGAGGAAATCATTGTCGCCAAGTTCTGCCACGGCATGCGCCACCGCGCCGAAATCATTGACGATGACGTGGCGCTCGACCCCCAGCTTCTCCTCCATCAACGCCGGGCGAATGACCCACGGATTGTTGGTCAGCTTGAGCAGTTCGCCGCCGACCGGCCCCGCGAACGCCATCCCGAGCTCGGTCGGCAGCGGCTGGTTTATTTGGCTCCCGAAATCCTGCCAGGCGGTTTGGAAACTCGCGTATTCCGCCGTCTTTAGCGTCACCGGCTCGTGCAGCTTGACGACATGCCCGCCGTCGATTTCGGCCAGCGCGAACCGCGCGTGCGTTCCGCCGATATCAGCAACCGCGATTGTGCGGCTCATACCGGCACCATCTCGGCGCCGACTGCCCGCCTCGCCTTCCATCGCCGCGAGCATCGCCGAGGCGCCGCGCTCGGCCTCGTCGCACGTCCCGCGCATCAAGGCGAACAGTTCGCGCCCGGTGCCCATCGGATAGGGCGGCGCAATGGCCGGCTCGCGACTGGCAAGGTCTACCCCGACGGCCTCGATCACACCGTCGTCGGCGCTCATCCGCACGCGATCACCATCGCGTAACCGCGTCAACGGCCCGCCGCCGAGCGCTTCGGGCGAGCAGTGGATCGCGGCCGGCACCTTGCCGCTCGCCCCCGACATCCGCCCGTCGGTGAGCAGCGCGACGCGGAACCCTCGGTCCTGAAGGACGCCGAGCGCCGGGGTCAGCTTATGGAGTTCGGGCATGCCATTGGCGCGCGGCCCCTGAAAGCAGACGACGACGATCACGTCGCGCTCGAGTTCGCCCGCTTGGAACGCGGCAAGCACCGACTGCTGATCGTGGAACACTCGTGCCTCGGCCTCGATCGTCCAGCGCGAAGGATCGACCGCGCTGGTCTTGATCACCGCGCGCCCGAGATTGCCCTGAAGCAACCGCATCCCGCCATCGGCCGAGAACGGCGCGGTGACGGGGCGTAGCATCGTATCGTCCTTGCTCTCGGTCTCGCGCACCCAGCCGAGACTGTCACCGTTGAGCACCGGTGTCGCGCCATGCTCGGCCAGGCTGTCGCCGCCCGCCGTCAGCACTTCGCCATGGAGCAGCCCCGCCCCGAGCAGTTCATTGGTCACGAACGCAATCCCGCCCGCCTCGTGGAACCCGTTCACGTCGCCCGAGCCATTGGGATAAATCCGCGCGATCAGCGGAACCGCCGCCGATAGTGCATCGAGATCGGTCCAGTCGATGATGATCCCCGCCGACCGCGCAATCGCCGGCAAGTGGATCGCGTGGTTCGTCGACCCTCCAGTCGCCAGCAGCCCCACCGCGGCATTGACGATCGCCCGTTCGTCGACGACGTGCCCGAGCGGCCGCTGCGACCCCTTCGCGAGATCCGCCAGCCGATGCACCGCCGCCCGTGTCAGCGCCTGCCTGAGCGGTGTATTGGGATGAATGAACGCCGCGCCGGGAATGTGCAGCCCCATCAGCTCCATCATCATCTGGTTCGAATTCGCCGTTCCATAGAACGTACAGGTGCCGGGCGAATGATAGCTAGCCGACTCGCTCGCCAACAATTCTTCGCGGCCAACCTTTCCTTCTGCGAACAATTGTCGGACGCGCTGCTTCTCCTTGTTGGCCAGCCCGCTCGGCATCGGCCCCGCTGGGATCAGCAGCGCTGGCAAATGCCCGAAGCGAAGCGCACCGATCAGCAACCCGGGCACGATCTTGTCGCAAATCCCGAGCAGTGCGACCGCGTCGAACATGCCGTGCGACAGCGCGATCACCGTCCCCATCGCGATATTGTCACGGCTGAACAGGGACAAATCCATCCCGTCCTGCCCCTGCGTGACCCCATCACACATCGCCGGCACACCGCCGGCGACCTGCGCCGTGGCGCCGACTTCGCGCGCGAAAATCTTGATCTGCTCGGGGTAGCGGCCATAGGGCTGGTGCGCCGACAGCATGTCGTTGAACGCGGTGACGATGCCGATGTTCGGCCCGGCGATCGCCTTGATCGCGGGCTTGTCCTTCCCCGACGCGGCAAAGCCATGCGCGAAATTCCCGCATGACAGGCGTGGCCGCCTCAGCCCGTGATCGGCTTCCTGCGCGATCAGATCGAGATAGCGCCGCCGCGTCGGCTTCGAGCGCGCGATGATCCGCTCGGTCACCGCCATCACCCGCGCGTCAGTCATTCCAGCTCACTCCGTTGCGCTCGGCCAGCGCGATCGCCGCCGACGGGCCCCAATTGCCCGAGGCATAAGGCTTGGGCACCATCCCCGCCGCTTCCCACGCCGCGCGCACCCCGTCGATCCACTGCCACTGTGCCTCGACCTCGTCGCGCCGAACGAACAGCGTCGGCTCACCCTCGACTAGGTCAAGCAGCAGCCGCTCATAGGCGATCCGCCGCCGCGTGTCGCTGAACGCATCGTCGCGCCCAATCCCCAAGTGCACCTCGCGCAGCTTGACCCCGCCGCGGTCAAGCCCCGGCACCTTGGCCATCAGCGACAACTCGATATCCTCGTCGGGCTGAATCGCGATGGTCAGCTTGTTGGGAGTGGTCGCCGCGCCCCGCGAGTGGAACATGGAATGCGGCACGCACTTGAACTGGATGACGATTTCGGTCCGCCGGTCGGGCAATCGCTTTCCGGTGCGCAAATAAAACGGCACCCCTGCCCAGCGCCAATTGTCGACATAGGCCTGAAGCGCGACGAAGGTTTCGGTGGTCGATCCCTTGCCCAGCTCCTCGGCATAGGCCGGCACCGGCTTGCTCCCGACCGCCCCCGAGCCATATTGCCCGATCACCACCCGGCTCGCCGCATCGGCAGCCGTGACCGGCCGCAGGGACCTCAGCACCTTGACCTTCTCGTCGCGCACGGCGGTCGCGTCGAAGCTCGCCGGGGGCTCCATCGCGACCAGCGCGAGCAGCTGGAGCATGTGGTTCTGCACCATGTCGCGAAGCGCGCCCGTCCCGTCATAATAGTCGCCGCGCCCCTCGAGCCCGATCGTCTCGGACACGGTGATTTGGACATGGTCGATCGTGGCGCTGGTCCACAGCGGCTCGAACATCACATTGGCAAAGCGCAGCGCAAGCAGGTTCTGGACCGTCTCCTTGCCGAGATAATGGTCGATCCGGAACGTCTGCGCCTCGCTGAACGCCCCCGCGACCGCATCGTTAATCGCCCGGCTCGAGGCGAGATCGGACCCGAGCGGCTTTTCAAGCGCCAGCCGTACCTCAGCCCCGGTCAGCCCCGCCGCGGCGAGCCCGTCGATCGTCGCCTTGAACAACGATGGCGCGGTCGAGAGGAAAATCGCCACCCCGCCAGCCGTGTCGCCGACGACCTCAGCCAGCCGGTGAAATCCCGCCGTGTCGGTCGCGTCGAGCGGGACGTAGTGGACCCGCTCGAGGAACCGCGCGACTCGGTCATCGTCGAACAGGGCCTCGGGGACGTGGTCGCGGATCGCCGCCAGCGAATGCTCGCGAAAGGCGGCGTCATTCTGCTTGGTCCGCGCCGTCCCGATGATCCGCAATGCCGGCGGTAGCAGCCCGTCGCAGTCGAGCCCGTAGAGCGACGGCAACAACATCCGCGCGGCAAGATCGCCGGTCGCGCCGAACAGGATCAGGGTCGAAGCGGTCGCGGTCATTGCCATCCTTCAAACGCTCGCGCCGACCTCGCCAAGCGCGGCGAGGTGGGGCCGGAAATCGCTTGCGCAGCCTTCGACGAATTTGTCGACTCGCGTGATGTCGACTCTTGCAGCGGTGCCAGCTGACCGCGGTGCAAACGTCGTTGATTACCGGTGGCGCGTTCTCCTCCCGAGGATCGCCCCCGCGAGCCGGGTAGTAAACCCTCGGGTCGAGGATCGGGTCGCACAATGAGGCCGGGCGGAAATACGTCAAATTGTCTTTTCTTAGTTCATCGGTCGAGCGAGGCTTTTCGTTGATCCGGCTACTGCCGTTCGGGCTCAAGGTTCGCGGTTCGACCGTCGCTGGCTAA
>JANMWM010000226.1:0-8572 GCA_031394005.1 Sphingomonas sp. | reverse complement strand
CTATGACCATATCACCAGCGGCATCGGCGCCGCGATGATCGGCTGGTACGGCACCGCGATGCTTTGCTACGTCACCCCCAAGGAGCATTTGGGCCTGCCCGACCGCGACGACGTCAAGGTCGGTGTCGTCACCTACAAGCTGGCCGCCCACGCCGCCGACCTAGCGAAGGGGCATCCCGCCGCACGCCTGCGCGACGACGCGCTCAGCCGCGCCCGCTTCGACTTCCGCTGGCGCGACCAGTTCAACCTGTCGCTCGACCCCGACACGGCCGAGCAATATCACGACCAGACCTTGCCGGCCGAAGGGGCCAAGACCGCCCACTTCTGCTCGATGTGCGGACCCAAGTTCTGCAGCATGCAGATCAGCCAGGAAGTGCGCGACTTCGCGGCGAAGAAGGAAGCCGGGCTGCTCAATTCCACCACCCCGACGGCCGAAGAGGCCGAAGCCGGCATGGCCCGGATGAGCGAGAAATACCGCGAGGCCGGCGACCTCTACATTCCCGCCGAGTGACGCACGCCCGCGCTCCCCGGGTATCGCCCCGGGGAGCCACCCGGCGGTTAGCGCGCCAACGCCCTAGTAAATCGCCCCGCTGATCCAGATCAGCGACAACAGCGCCGTCGCCAGCAACAGCGACAGGCCCAATACCCACCGCCCGATATGATATTGCTCGGCGCCGCTGGCTTCGACTTCGCTCGGGTGAACTTCGTCTCCGTCGCGTTCCATGGCCATTCCCTTTTTGGGGAGCCTCACCATACGCCTCAATTGACCCAAGCACCGCGCCGCCGAACGAGGCGCGATCCGCCGCTATGACGAGGCCGACCTCAGACGCCTCCGTTTCATCCGCCGCGCCGCCGCCGCCACCTTCATGCTGGCCCATATCGCCGAACTGATCGCCCTCGACGGCTTGCCGGTCGGGCCGATCACCGCCGCGCCAGCCGAAAGGCAGCGCTCGGCAAGCAAAATGTCGGCGGTGACGACGACGACGCCCGGCCCGGCCGTCTCCGCGATCCAGTCGTCGGCGGCGTCGAACTTGTCCGACACCACGACCCGTTCGATCAGCGGATGCGCGGGGACGCGGAGGTGGGCGTTGCTGACCACGCGCACCGCCACCGCGCGGCGGAAGGCCACCTTGTATATCTCCTCCTTCGGCGGGCAGGCGTCGGCGTTGACCAAGATCCGGGCCGGGGTTCGCGGCGAAGTCATGCCTCAGCCGACTTCGACGCCTTTCCAGAAGGCGATGCGGCCCTTGATCTGCGCGGCGCCTTCCTTGGGATCGGGATAGGTCCACGCGGCGTCGCGGTTTTCCTTGCCGTCGACGAGCAGCGAGTAATAGCTTGCCGTCCCCTTCCACGGGCAGGCGCTCGTCGTCGCGCTCGGGCGGAGCACACCGGCCTCGACCGAGTCGGCGGGGAAATAATGATTGCGCTCGACCACCACCGTGTCGTCGCTTTTGGCGATCACTCGACCGTTCCAGCGTGCCTCGACCATGTTCCGTATCCTTCCTGTCGCCTCACGCTGCGTCTAGCGCATGAGTCCGGCTGCCCAAAGCGCCTTTTCGATGACCGCCTGGACGCCCGATGTATGCGGCGTGGGAGCGGGTTTCGCTGCGCGCGGTCGCTCACGGCGCGCGACGATCGAAATGATAGGCGCAACTGCCTTGGCAGGGCCTGTCTCGACTGCTGGTGCGCCTTCGATACCGAAGAATTCGGCGATGTGCAGCGTCGAGCTGAGCCCGACGTCAAGCATGTGCGCCCCTGCCGCGCCGAGCGCATCGCCGCCGCCGCGACGCGGATCGAGCGGGACGCCGTGCGCCATTCCGGTGATGCTATATTGCTCGATCAGCGCCTTGCCGTCGTCGCCAATCCAGCGGGCACGCGGGTGATTATCCACCCGATCGACGACATCGGGCGTGGCGGACAGCCCGTGAAGCCCAACCCACTGCGTCACGATCGAATCGGCGTTGCCCGGGGTGACGGTGGTGCCGGCGTCGCCCTGCCACACCTGAACGCGCGGCCATTTGCCGCGGTGGGGAGAGGCGCGGCGGACGACGGCGCTGAGCTCGTCGGCGGTACCGCGCGAGCAGCCGCCCATGCAGTCGAGCGCCTCGGCCATCCCCGACGCGCAGCCATAGGCTAGCCCGGCGAGGATCGCGCCTGCGGCGAACTGTTCAGGATAGGTCGCGAGCATCGCCGAGGTCATCGCGCCGGCGTCGGAGAGCCCGGTGATGAACACGCGGGCTTCGTCGATCGCGTGGTCGCGTTTAATCGTGTCGATCATCGACTTGATCGACGCCGCCTCGCCCATCCCGCGCTTTGTGTCGTTGGCTGAGAACCAGTTGAAGCAGAGCATCGCGTTGTTGCTGCGCTGCTGTTCGGGGAAGATGAGCGCGAAGCCGTAGCGTGCGGCCAGCGTCGACCAGCCCGAGCCGTGGTCGTATACCTCCGCGGTCTGGGTGCAGCCGTCGAGCACGACGACGAGCGGCATCGGTCCCTCGGCGCCTCCGGTGACGAAGCACAGCCCTCGCAGATCGCCCGGATTGTCGCGGACCGGGCCGAGCTCGGTCAAGCGGCTGGGCGTCACGGCCTAGTACTGGCGGGGCCAGCGCGCGGCGATGACGCCCGGGTTCACCTTCAACGCATCTTGACCTCCTGCGGCGCGGAACGGCACCGGCAGCAAACCCACGTCTAATAGATTTTGTTGCGGTGCAGCATTTTAAATTCGCATCGCCGGCAAGCCGGGTTCCCGGGCGGGGTTAATTCTTGATATTGTCGAGACCCTTGACCACCCCGGCCTTGGTCGACGGGTTGGCGGCGATGGTCTTTTTCTTCTCGGCCTTGGGCTTGCGCGTTTCCTTATTCGATTTCATCTGACTTTTGGCCATGGTCGCTCTCCTATTGGTTGTGGGGACAAGATAGCGCCAACGACGCGCCGCGCCACGCGCTTTCTTCGGGGGACATTTTGATGCTTTTCGAACCGTGGACGAGCTACTGCGGAGTGGAGCTTCGTCGCGACCCCGCGTCGACGGCTTATGTCTACAAGACCGATTATATGGCGCTCGATGCCGACGGCTCGCTGTTCGCCTACCACCCCGACAACAAAGGTCGCGACGACCTTGGTTTTGCGAGCTGGCCGTCGGGCGACGAGGACTGGCGCTGGATCCTGGTTGCCGACCCGGTCGATCCGTCGCGGCCGTGGGTCCAGCCCGATGGCCCGGCGAAGGGCTATTTCCTGTCGATGACCACGCTCCGCGACCCCCACGGCGCGGCGACCGACCCGGCAAGCTATGTCGACAGCGAGGCCGTGCCCTACCTTGTCTTTCCGGCGAACTTCCTCAAGATCGACGGGGCCGGCGGGTTCGGCGACCTCGCCATGGTACGCAATCTGGCGAGCGGCGAGAAAAGCTGGGCGGTCGTCGCGGACCAGGGTCCCGCGCCCCATCCGCTCGGTGAAGTATCGATCAGTTTGTGCGAGGCGCTTGGCGGGACCCGGCCCAATCCGCGCAACGGCGACGGCATTCCAGTCGGGCCGTACCAATATATGATCTTCCCGGGTTCGCGGCTCGGCCCGACTTGGCCGCAGACGAACGCGGCACTCGAGGCGCGGGCACGCGCGCTGTTCGATCAGGTTGGCGGCTGGCCGTGAAGATCGAGGCCGTCGGGGGATAGCGCGCGCTTGGGATGACGCGGCTTGAGGCTGCGGAAGAAGGGCTACGCGGGGGCCATGTCCGCCTCCTAATCGCCGGTGGGTAGGATCACCGGGCCGAAGATCCCGACGCGTCGCTCGTAATCGGGGCCGGCGCAGACGATCGGCACGCCGCCTGGGCGATGCGCGATAATAGCCGGTACGCCAGCGGGTGGTCGGCTTTCGCGTGCCTTCGGCTGCAATGACTGGCGCGAATTCGTCGTGCGCCGCGAACTGGGCCGCCATCTGCACGACCACGTCGCCCGGCGTCGAGCGGTCGGCCGGCACCCCGCCGAGTCCGCGCATGAAATCGCCCATCGGCCCTCTGAACAGGCTGTCCTTGCCGATGAAGCGCGGGCGCACCCCGACCGCCTCAACGGTGCCGAGAAAGACGAGGAAGTCCCAGTTCGAGGTGTGCGGCGCGCCCATGAGCACGAACTTGCGCGTCGCGGGCAGAGTGCCTTCGACGGTCCAGCCGGCACGGCGGTATCAGCCGAGCATCGCCCGGCGGACCAGCCGCGCGGCGGGTCCAAGGGCCGCATCGATGACCCCAGCCTAGCGCTTGAGCGCGCGCACCGCGGCGAGCGACTTGGTGACATGATCCTTCCAGCTCATCTCGCTGTGGACCATCGCGATCCGCCCATCGCGCGCAATGACATAGCTGGTGCGGTTGGTCATGTTTACGACCGGCAGCTTGACATCATAAGCCTTGATCGTCGCGGGGCTGGCGCTCGCGACGGGGAAGGCGTTGCGGCATTCGGTGACCGAAAATTTCTGCAGCGTGGGCAAATCGTCGGCGCTCATGCCGATAACCTGCGCCCCGGCGGCGCGGAAATCCTTGTTCGCCTCGCTGAAGGCGTGGGCTTCGGCGGTGCAGCCCGAGGTGAACGCCTTGGGGAAGAAATAGAGCACGACCGGGCCCTTCTTGAGCTGATCGGCGAGATGCAGTTTGAACGCCTTGCCGGCGATCGCGCCGGTGGTCTTGATGTCTGGGGCGAGGGCTCCGACCGGGAGCGAGGCGGCAGCGGGGGTAGCGATGGCGGCGGCAAGAATAATTGGCAGGATGCGCATGGGACAATCTCCAGTCGCGGCCATAGTAGGCCGAAGCGCCCGGTCGCGATAGCCGGTTTGTCTCGCCGGTCCGGGCTAGCGCGCAATCCCGTGGACGAATTCGGTGCCGGCGATGAAGGTCCGGACGGGGACGAAGCTGTGGAATTGATCGGCCGGGGTCGGACGGTCGTTGCGGTCGTCGAGGACGAGGAAGTGGCCGTCGAGGCGGACAATCAGCAGGGCGTGGTCGCCCCGCGCGGTATCGCGGCCAATGCTGAGTAGAGGCTGTCGACCGGGAAGCCCAACACGCGCAGGGCTTGCAGCTTGACTATGGCGATGTCCTCGCAATCGCCGCCGTTGGTACGCCGCGTCTCCTCGGCGGTCGCCCAATAATCCTCCTCGCCCCACCAGTCGATGTCGAGGCGATAGGGGATGCGATGGTTGATGAGAGCCTGAACGAAGCCGATTTGCTGGGCGGGCTTGATCGCGCGGACCGGGGCGACGAGGGTCAGGAGCGCGGGCGGGGACGCGCCCTGGTCGCGCACGCCGAGCCAGCTCGCGCCCGCCTTGCCCGAGAGCGGGCCGGGGGTGGCGTGGGTGCCAACAGGTCGGGGCTGGGCGGCGGCGGGACGACGAAGCCGCGCGCGGCGGGATTGTCGGGGATCGCGATCAGCCCCGACGGATCACCCGGTTGCTCGGGTCCACTCGCGGTCCGTTGGTCGAGCAGCTTGCCGACCTCGTCGAGCGAAACCGGCTGAACTGCGAGGAGGAGCGCGGCGAGCATCTGCCCTTGTCACGCATCCTCTCGGCGAAGACTAGCGGTCGTCGGTGGCGAGCCAGCCGGTGAGGATGTAGAGCAGCACCGCGACGGGGCCGGTGACGAGCGTCGCGACGATCAGCCCCAAGCGGACGGCGAGGACATCGATCCCGGTCCAATCGGCGAGGCCGGCGGCGACGCCCATTACCTTCGAGCGACTGCGGTTGAGGGCAAAGCGTCCGTTCATGGCGTGGTTCCCTGTGAGTGAGCGCGGAAGGTCGGGTGAAGGTTAGGCAAACGTCACGTGCGCGGCGGGGCCGACGGCGGATACGACGAAGATCATCGCGGTCATGAAGGCGGCGGCGAGGCTGAGGACGGTGTGGCGGCGGTTCGAGGTGCTGGTCATGGTCTTTTCCCTTTAGCGACCCGGCAGTGGGTCATGCCTTCCTTGTTGCAGGATGCGTGCCAATTGGAAAAATATGAGCTTTTTCAGTAAGCGTGGCCAGAAGAGGGGCGCGGGATTGGTGTGAATACCCAACTAGTGTTGGGAAATTACGCCAAGCGATCAGCTCTGGTTGCGAACTGGACGGGCTTTTTGCGCAGCGCCGGCTGCGGCGGCCGAGCGACATTCGGCCTGGATCTCGGAGAAGTCATAATGTGTCGCACCCATCAGCGCGGGGCCGGTCGCCGCGGCGCAGCCGGCGCGGCTCTCATAGCGCGTGGGCAGGGTCGCGAGCTGCTGGCACTGCACCGAACCGTCGGCGCAGCCGAGGATCGCAATGACAAACAGACCGGGACCCATGACACTCTCCACGTTGGCAACTGGAGACTAAACGGCGAATTAATCGCCTTGTTCCAACCGTTTCGCCTAGCGCTGTTTGATGATGTCCGGGAGAACCCCTATCTAGGCTGCGATGCGCGACGCCCCCCCGACCGACCCCGCCCAGAAGGGCAGCTTCAAGACGATCGTCCGCTTCTTGCCGATGCTGTGGCCGAAGGGCGAAATTGAGCTGAAGGCGCGGGTTATCGTGGCGGTTATGCTGGTGCTCGCCGGCAAGGCGACGACGCTGCTGATGCCGTTCGCCTACAAGGGCATCGTCGACCGGATGAGCAGCGGCGCGGCGTTCGCGCTCGTCGTCGGGCTGGTGCTAGCCTATGCCGGGGCGCGGTTCAGCGGGGTGCTTGCCGACAACCTTCGCAATGCGCTGTTCGAGAAGGTCGGGCAGCGCGCGGCACTCGCGCTATCGAGCCGGGTATTTCGCCATGTCCATTCGCTGTCGCTTCGCTTCCACCTCGAGCGGCGCACGGGCAGCCTGACCAAGATCGTCGAGCGCGGCACCAAGAGCATCGACATGATGCTCTATTTCCTGCTGTTCAACATTGCCCCGACGATCATCGAGCTGGGCGCGATCTGCATCATCTTCTTCGTCAAGTTCGGCGGCGGGCTGGTCGCGGCAACACTGGCGATCGTGGCGATCTATATCGGCTTCACGCGCTGGGTGACCGACTGGCGCGCGGGGCTGCAGCGGCAGATGAACGAGGTCGACAACAAGGCGATCGGCCGCGCCGTCGACAGCCTGCTCAATTACGAAACTGTCAAATATTTCGGCGCCGAGGAACGCGAGGCGCGCCGCTATGACGAGGCGGTCGGCGCCTTCACTCGGGCCGCGGTGCGCAACGAAGTGTCGCTCGCCTGGCTCAACATCGGCCAGTCGCTGATCACCAATCTGATGATGGCCGGGGCGATGGGCTTTACCGTGTGGGGTTGGTCGACAGGCCGTTTCACGCCGGGCGACGTCGTGCTCGTCAATGCCCTGCTGATGCAACTGTTCCGCCCACTCGACATGCTCGGCTGGGTCTATCGCTCGATCAAACAGGGACTGATCGACATGGAGATGATGTTCGAACTGCTCGACACATCGCAGGAAATCGTCGACGCCCCGTATGCCCCGCCGCTCGCCGTCACCCGCGGCGCGGTGCGCTTCGACGACGTTCATTTCCAGTATGAGGACGGCCGCGAGATATTGAAGGGCGTCAGCTTCGACGTGCCCCCCGGGACCAGCCTGGCCGTCGTCGGACCCTCGGGCGCGGGCAAGTCGACCCTCGCGCGGCTGCTCTACCGTTTCTACGATCCGTCGGGCGGGAGCATCCTCATCGACGGCCAGCCGATCGCCGGGGTGACACAGGCAAGCCTTCGCTCGGCCATCGGCATCGTGCCCCAGGACACCGTCCTGTTCAACGACACCATCGCCTACAACATCGCCTATGGCCGCGAGAATGCGGGTCAACCCGAGGTCGAGAAAGCCGCCGCCGGGGCCGCGATCGACCTCTTCATCGCCTCGCTCCCCAATGGCTACGGCTCGATGGTCGGCGAACGCGGGCTGAAACTCTCGGGGGGCGAAAAGCAGCGCGTCGCAATTGCCCGGACCCTGCTCAAGAACCCGCCGATCCTGATCCTCGACGAGGCGACCTCGGCGCTCGACAGCCGCACCGAGGAGGCGATTCAGGACACGCTGAAGGGCGCGATGCGCGACCGCACGACGATCGTCATCGCCCACCGCCTGTCGACCATCGCCGAGGCCGACCGCATCATCGTGCTCGACCAGGGCCGCGTTGCCGAGAGCGGCACCCACGCCGCCTTGCTTGCCGCCAACGGCCTGTACGCCGATTTGTGGAACCGCCAGCAAGCCGAACGCGAACTTGAGGCGGCAGCCCAAGCAGCGGAATGAGGCGCGTCATTTCGGCGTGAAGCCGTTGCTCCGCTTTCACGGCTTGACGCCGGCCAGTCTCGCCGCGACGGGAGGCGAGTGACCTTATCCAAGAACGCGATTGGCAGCCCCCTCGACATCCTCCACTCGGTTTTTGGTCACGCGGGCTTTCGCGGGGTGCAGGACCAGGTGATCGGCCGCGTGATGGCGCGGCAGCATTGCCTCGCCGTTATGCCGACCGGGGCGGGCAAGTCGCTCTGCTATCAGGTCCCCGCGCTCGCCCGCGCCGGGACCGCCGTCGTCATCTCGCCGCTGATCGCGCTGATGCAGGACCAGATCCGTTCCGCCGAGGCGCACGGCCTTCGCGCCGCCGCG
>JANMWM010000222.1:0-1754 GCA_031394005.1 Sphingomonas sp. | reverse complement strand
GGAGTCCGCTTGTCCGGCCAGGATTCCGGCCGCGGCACCTTCAGCCAGCGCCACGCGGTGTGGGTCGATCAGACCAACGGCGAGAAATTCATCCCGCTGCGCACCATCCTCGGCGGTCGCTTCGAAGTGCGCGACAGCCCGCTCTCCGAGTTCGGCGTACTCGGTTTCGAATATGGCTATTCGATCGCCGACCCGCGCACTTTGGTGCTTTGGGAAGCGCAGTTCGGCGACTTCGCCAATGGCGCTCAGACGATCGTCGACCAGTTCATCGCGTCGGGTGAATCCAAGTGGCTGCGTGCATCGGGGCTGGTCATGCTGTTGCCGCATGGCTTCGAAGGGCAGGGGCCGGAACATAGCTCCGCCCGCCTCGAGCGCTATCTCCAGTTGTGCGCCGACGATAATATCCAGGTCGTCAACTGCACCACCCCGGCAAATTATTTCCACGTCCTGCGCCGCCAACTGCTTCGCGATTTCCGCAAACCGCTGATCATGATGACGCCCAAGTCGCTGCTACGGCACAAGCTCGCCGTGTCGACACGCGCAGACTTTACAGGCGAGAGCCACTTCAAACGGATCATGAGCGACCTCAACCCACCCGCCGCCGGCAAGACTCGTCGTGTCGTGCTATGCTCGGGCAAGGTCGCGTTCGAGCTGATCGAGGCGCGCGACGCCTCGGGCGGGCAAGTTACCGAAATCATCCGCATCGAGCAGATTTATCCCTTCCCGTCGGAGCCGTTGGTCAAGCGGCTGAAGGCGATGCCGAATTTGACCGAGTTGGTCTGGGCGCAGGAGGAACCGAAGAACAACGGCGCATGGCACTTCGTCGAAAGCTGCCTCGAGGAGTGCCTGGTCAGCTCAGGCCATGCCGGAATGCGCCCGCGCTATGCCGGCCGCGCCGCCTCGGCCTCGCCCGCAACCGGACTAGCCAAGCACCACGCCGCCGAACAAGCCGCGCTGATTGCCGACGCGCTCGGCCAGGTTTCCGGTCAAGCGGCCACCGCTGCGGGCAGTATTCCAGCCGCCGCCGCGGCCGAGTAAAGGACGAAGCATGCCGACCGATGTGAAGGTGCCGATGCTCGGCGAATCGATCACCGAGGCCACGCTGGGCGCATGGCTCAAACATTCCGGCGACGCGGTCGCCGCCGACGAGCCGATTGCCACGCTCGAGACCGACAAGGTCAGCGTCGACGTGCCCTCGCCGGTGGCGGGAATTTTTGGCGAGGCGCTGGTCAAGGAGGGCGACACCGTCGCGGTCGGCGCGATCATCGCGCGTATCGGCGAAGGCGGAGCGGCTGCTGCTACGGTACCAACTGTTCCTGCCGCGACTCCCGCTCCCGAAACGACCGTCACCAATCCCGCCGGCCCCACTGAAACCCCAGCGCTCAAGGGCGACGAACATGCACCCACCGCCGACAGCCCCGGCTCGGCAAATGACGCCGCGCTTCGTCTTTCGCCCGCGGTCCGCCGCGCGGTGCTCGAAAACCATGTCGACCCGTCGGCGATCCAGGGTTCGGGCAAGGACGGCCGCCTGACGAAGGATGACGTGCTGGCGGCGGCGAAGATCAAGGGGGCCGCTATTGCTCCCGCTCCGGCACCTGCTGCTGCTCCCGCACCTGCCGAGTCTTTGTTGGCGGGCCCTGTCGCTGCCGCTCGGTCCGATCGCCGCGAAGAACGCGTCAAGATGACCCGCCTTCGTCAGACCATCGCCACCCGCCTCAAGGAGGCGCAGAACACCGCCGCGATCCTGACCACCT
>JANMWM010000217.1:0-3167 GCA_031394005.1 Sphingomonas sp. | reverse complement strand
CGGAAATCGGCGACCCGGCCGACCACCGGCACGCCCATGGCGCGGGCGACGATGGTGACGTGTGCGGTCAGCGAACCTTCCTCGAGCACCACGCCTTTCAAGCGGCGGCGGTCATATTCGAGCAGTTCGGCCGGGCCGAGGTTGCGCGCGATCAGGACGGTATCCTTGGCAAGCCCGGTCTGAGCGGCGGTGCCCATGCGGCCCGAGACGATCCGCAAAAGGCGGTTAGCGAGGTCGTCGAGGTCGTGCATCCGCTCCTTGAGGAGGGGGTCGTCGATATCGCGCATGCGGGCGCGCGTGCGCTGCTGGACCCGCTCGATCGCCGCCTCGGCGGTGAGGCCTGAGTCGATGGCCTCGTTGATGCGCCGGCTCCAGCCTTCGTCATAAGCAAACATCTTGTAGGTCTTGAGAATCTCCTGATGCTCGCCGATCGTGCCGAATTCGGCCTCGCGGGTCATATTCTCGATTTGCTCCCGCATCCGGCGAAAGGCGGCGTAGACGCGGGTGCGTTCGGCCTCGGTGTCGTCGGCGACGGTCTGGTGGACCAGGACCCGCGGCTGGTGAAAGACGGCGATTCCGCGCGCCATTCCGCTGACCAGCTTGAGACCCGCGACGCGGACCGCACCGGTCTCGCTGTGGCCGCTGCGGCGGGTAAGGTCGACGAGACGGGCACTGGCGATGAGTTCGGACAGGACCATCGCGACGGTCTGCAGCGCCTCGATCTCGACCTCTTCATAGCCGCGCGGTTCGGCGTGTTGAACCGACAGCACGCCGATGACATTTTCGCGGTGGATGATGGGGACGCCGGCAAAGCTGTGAAAGCGTTCCTCGCCGGTTTCGGGGCGATAGACGAATTCGGGGTGGTCGGCGGCCTCGGCGAGGTTAAGGATTCGGGCGTCGCGCGCGATCGTGCCGACGAGGCCCTCGCCGAGTGCGAGGCGGGTGACGTGGACAGCTTCCTTGCGCAGCCCATATGTTGCGAACAACTCAAGCATATTCTCGCGCATCAGGTAGATCGAGCAGACCTCACTTTTGAGCGCAGTGGCGATGAGGTCGACGACATGGTCGAGCTTGCCCTGCGGCGAGCCACGGCGGGCCATCAGCGCATGGAGCCCAGTCAGGATTTCGCGCGCAGCGGCGACGGCAGGGGTGGGCATGACACAGCGCTAGCAGGCGCTGGGGCGGTGGCCAAGCGTGGGCGGCGTGCGAGCGCGCAATGCTGTCTCCGTTTTGGATACGGTAAAGCGCGCATCGCGGCACCGGCACCGGCACCGGCACGAGCATAAGCGGGGCGGGCCGACCCTCGGCCCAGCGGCAGCCGTGACGCGATCCGAACCAGCACCGCCCGATCGTGCCAAGACGGCGGCGACTGCGACGGGCATCACGGCTGCCCCGCACGACCTGGCGCGGACGCCCGTTAGCCGCCCTATCTGATGGCCTCGATATACATCGAAAGTGCGTCGCGGCTCTCAAAGTCGTAATCAAGCAGAAGCTCGGGGTGCGGGCCAGTCTTGAACATGCGACGGTCGACCTTGCTGAAGCCGGCCTTGAGCAAGAGGTCGTGGAACAAGGGAAAGTCATAGAGAAATTGGTGGAAGTCATTGAAGCGGAAGAGCTGCTTGACCGCTTCGATCGGGCGCATGTTGTCATGTTCACCACGCCGAAAATAGTTTGCGTCATCAGTAGCGTAGGCGAGGCACATCGCCTTTGCGTCGTGAAGCACGAACCTCGCGACGCCGCCGGATTCGAGCGGGCGCTGGCATTCGGCCAGAACGCGGGTGATGACATCGGGATATTGGACGTGATCGACGAAATGCTCGCTCTAGATATATTTCGCGCATCCGCCGGGTAGGGGAAAGGGACGCCGAAGGTCGCGGGAGATGTCGGCGTTGCTGGCGACGTCGATGTTCAGCCAACCGTCGCGCGGGACGGGACCAGAGGCGATGTGGAGTTTCAGGCCATCGCCAGCGCGGATTGCCTTGAGCTTGCGCCGACGGCTTGGGGGCAAATCACCGAGTGCAGTCGCCGAATAGGCCTGCAGCTCGTAACTGGCGAGTCGCCCGATCGGTACGAGGTCGGGGAAACGCGTCTTCACGGTAATCTTCAGGTTCGACAGCGCACGGTTCTCCGATCGATCAGGGAAGATATTCCAGCGAATGCGTCTTCGCTGTTCGCGCCTGTATAGCAAGTCAACCGGTTGGTCGCCGCTGAGTGGAGACTCAGCCGCGGCTTTCGAGTGCCGCGGCGGCTTCCTCAACGAGTTCGGCGATTATCGCGGCGACGGGTTCCTCGCGCTTGACCATTCCGACAGATTGGCCGGCCATGACTGAGCCGCTCTCGATGTCACCGTCGATCACCGCTCGGCGCAGCGCACCGGCCCAATAATGTTCGATTTGGAGCTGGGCTTCGGCCATTTCGAGCCCGCCTTCGTCGAGTGCGTTGGCGATCTCGCGCTGTTTGGCGGCGAAATTCTCGGTCTCGCGGTTTTTCAGCGCGCGAACGGGGATGACGGGAAGTCGGGGGTCGAGCTGGACCGAGGGGACGGCGTCGCGGGCCGAGGCGCGGAGGAAGGCTTTCTTGAAATTGGGGTGCGCTATGCTCTCGGTCGCGCAGACGAAGCGGGTGCCTTGCTGGACCCCGTCCCCGCCCATTTCGAGATAGGCGGCGATCGCCTCGCCACGGCCGATCCCGCCGGCGACGAACACGGGGATTTCGGCGGCGATTTCGGGGAGGATTTCCTGCGCCAGGACCGAGGTCGAGACGTGGCCGATGTGGCCGCCGGCCTCCATGCCTTCGATGACCAGTGCGTCTGCGCCTGAGCGGCGGAGTTTCTTGGCGAGGCTGAGCGCGGGGGCGAAGGCGATGAGCTTGGCGCCCGACGACTTGATCCGTTCGATCGCGCCGCCGGGGGGTAGGCCGCCGGCGAGGACGACATGGGTCACGCGGTGGTTGGCGCAGACGTCGATCAACTCGCTCAGCATCGGGTGCATGGTGATTAGGTTGACCCCGAACGGCCGGGTGGTGAGCGCCTTGGTGGCGGCGATCTCGCGGTCGAGCAGGTCGGGTGTCATCGCCCCGCACGCGATCACCCCGAACCCGCCGGCGTCACTGATCGCCGCGACGAGGTTGCGCTCGGAAACCCAGCTCATCGCGCCGCACATGATCGC
>JANMWM010000213.1:0-7602 GCA_031394005.1 Sphingomonas sp. | reverse complement strand
CTCGAGCTCGCCGGCGAGATATTGCCGCTCGAATTCCTTGTTCTCGCCGACGTAGGACGAGATCATCTTCTTGACCTGCCGTGTGCGCAGCAGCTTGCCGAGCCCCTTGCCGTCGATCCCGGCGTTGTTGGACGCGATCGTCAGGTCCTTAACCCCGGACGCGACGATGGCGTCTATTAGCCGCTCGGGAATCCCGCACAGCCCGAACCCTCCCGCGGCGATGGTCATGCCGTCGAAGAGCGCACCGTTAAGGGCTTCCGCGGCGGCGGAGAAGGTCTTCGTCATTGGCCGAAGCTATCCCTTCAATTTCGACAGCACGCCCTGCAGCTGCATCGCATTCGACATGTCGCCTTCGACCTTGAGCTTGCCGGTCATGAACGCCGTCATGCCGTCGAGCTGGCCTGCTGCGAGCGCCTGCCAGTCGTCCCAACTGACCTTGAGCGTCGTGTCGGCCGCGCCGTCGTCCTCGGTCATCTGCTGCGCGACGCCATCGAGCATCAGCGTGCCCTCGCTCCCGCCGAAGTCGATCTTGACCCGCTTGCCGGGGATGAAGGCACCCGCCTCCTGCATTTTGGTGACGAGTTCGGACTTGGTCATGCTTTTTCTCCTTTGGACCATCGCCTAGCGAGCGCGGCCCGGCGCTTCAAGCGGGCTTGGCGCGGGGCGCGCGCGCGTCTATCTCGCGGCCATGACCTATAACGCAGACTTCAAGCTTTTCATCGACGGCAGCTGGCGCACGGGCGAAGGACGCGAAGCCTTCGCGGTGGTCAACCCCGCCACCGGCAATGCGATCGGCGAAGTCCCGCTCGCCAGCACCGCCGACCTCGACGAGGCGCTCGCCGCCGCCGAGCGGGCATACCCGCTGTGGCGCGCGACCGCGGTCGATTCGCGATCGGCAATTCTGCGCAAGACGGCCGCGCTGCGGCGCGAGGGGGCGTCGCCGAGCGCTCGACTGATGACCCAGGAACAGGGCAAGCCGCTCGCCGAGGCGCGCGGCGAGGTCGCCGGATCGGCGTCGATATTCGATTGGTACGCCGAGGAGATCAAGCGCGATTATGGTCGGCTGCTGGTGCGGCCCGCGGGCCAACGCTCGATGGTCGTGCACGAGCCCGTCGGCGTCGTCGCCACCTTCACCCCGTGGAATTTCCCGCTCTATCTGCTGGCGAAGAAGGTCGCCGCCGCGCTCGCCGCCGGTTGTTCTGTCATCTCCAAGCCGCCCGAGGAGACGCCCGGCTGCACCGGCGCGCTCGCCCATGCGCTGCAGGACGCTGGCCTTCCCAAGGGCGTGTTCCAACTTGTCCACGGCGTTCCCGACCAGGTCAGCCGCCAGCTCATCGGTTCGCGCATCGTCCGCAAGTTCAGCTTCACCGGCTCGGTCCCGGTCGGCAAGGCATTAATGAAGCTCGCCGCCGACAGCATGACCCGCGTCACGCTCGAGCTTGGCGGCCATGCCCCGGTGCTGATCTTCGACGACTGCGATCTCGACAAGACGCTCGACATGGTCGTGCCGCAGAAATTCCGCAACGCCGGGCAGGTGTGCGTCTCGCCGACACGTTTCTACGTCCAGGAATCGATCTACGACCGCTTCATCACCGGCTTTGCCGAGCGGACCAAGAAGGTCGTCACCGGCGACGGACTCGCCGACGCGACCAGGATGGGCCCACTCGCCAACGCCCGCCGCCCTGGCGCGATCGAGGCGCTGGTCGAGGATGCCCGGGCCAAGGGCGCGCGGGTCATGGCCGGGGGCGAACGCGGCGACGGCGGGTTCTTCTTCCAGCCGACGCTCCTCGCCGACGTGTCGCTCACCGCCGACATCATGAACAACGAGCCGTTCGGCCCCGTCGCGGTGTCGGCCAGCTTCAAGGATTTCGACGACGCGATCGCCCAGGCCAACCGCCTGCCGTTCGGCCTGGCCGCGTTCGCCTTCACCGAGAACGGCCGTCGCGCGAACCTCCTCGGCGACGCGATCGAGGCGGGGATGGTCGGCATCAACAGCTTCGGCATTTCGACCGCCGACGCGCCGTTCGGCGGGGTCAAGGATTCGGGCTTTGGCAGCGAGGGCGGCAAGGAGGGGCTTGAGACCTATCAGGTCGTGAAAGCGATCCACCAAGCTTGAGCAATGTCGAATTTTCTTGGACAATAGGATTTGGAATGTCAGGACCAAGATCCCGACCAAGACCCTGTATTCATGAGGAAAACCAAATGACCTTGAAAGCGGTGAGGGGCTGACTTTAGACTGACTTTCCGCGGGCGCCGGGGCACGCTAAAGCCCGACCATGACCAATCTTCGCACCGGCGGCCGAATCCTCGTCGACCAACTCGTCGCGCAGGGCTGCGATCGCGTCTTCACTGTCCCCGGCGAGAGCTTCCTCGCCGTCCTCGACGCGCTCCACGATACCCCCGCGATCCAGACCGTCGTCTGCCGTCAGGAGGGCGGGGTCGCCTACATGGCCGACGCTGACGGCAAGATGACGGGTCGGCCCGGCGTCGCTTTCGTCACTCGCGGGCCCGGCGCGACCAATGCCTCGGCGGGAGTCCATGTCGCGATGCAGGATTCGACCGCGATGATCCTGTTCGTCGGCGACCTCGACCGCGCCGACCGCGACCGCGAGGGGTTTCAGGAAATCGACATGGCGGCCTTCTTCGCGCCGGTCGCAAAATGGGCAGCGCGGATCGACGACGCCCGCCGCATCCCCGAATATGTCGCTCGAGCCTACCGCGTCGCGACCGCTGGACGCCCCGGCCCGGTCGTGCTGGCGATCCCCGAGGACATGCTTCGGGATGAAGTCGAGGCGCTTGATCGCCCCGCCGTCGCTCCGTTGGTTCAGCCGGCGTGCGCCGGCGCGATGGGCGCGTTGCTCGACTTGTTGAAGGACGCGACCAACCCCGTCGCGATCATCGGCGGGGCTGATTGGAGCCCGGCAGCGGCGCACCATTTCGCGAGCTTCGCGCACCGCTACGGCATCCCCACCGCCGCCGCCTTCCGCCGTCAGGACGCGGTCGACAATCGCTGCTCGGTTTACGCCGGTCAGCTCGGCTATGGCCCCAACCCCAAGCTCCAACAGCGCATCCGCGACGCCGACCTGCTGCTCGTGGTGGGCGCGCGATTGGGCGAGGCGACGACCGACGGCTACAAGCTTGTCACCCCCGACCACCCCGGGCAGCTGCTCGTCCATGTCCACCCGGATCCCAATGAATTGGGGCGGGTCTATCGCGCCGACCTGCCGATCTGCGCCGACATGGCCGAATTTTCGGAGATGGCGGCGGACTGGCACGACCCCGATATGGTGCGCTTCTCGGCGGGGGACGAAGCGCATGCCGAATGGCTCGCGTGGAGCGAACCCAAGCCGCGTGACGGCATAAAGCTCGACCTCGGCCCGTGCGTCGCGGCGATGCGTGAGGCGCTTCCGGCGGACACAATCATCTGCAACGGGGCGGGCAATTTCTCGGGCTGGTGGCACCGCTACTGGCGCTATTCCGCCATGCCGTGCCAGCTTGCGCCGACCAGCGGGACGATGGGCTATGGCCTGCCCGCCGCGGTCGCCGCCAGCCTGCGATTCCCCGACCGCACCGTCGTTTGCATCGCGGGCGACGGCGATTTCCAGATGAACGGGCAGGAGCTGGCAACCGCCGCGCGCTATGCCGCCGACGTGCTCGTGATCCTCGTCGACAACGGCGCCTACGGCACGATCCGCATGCATCAGGAGCGCGACTACCCCGAACGGGTCAGCGCGACCGGACTGACCAATCCCGACTTCGCGAAGCTCGCGGAGGCATATGGCGGCTGGGCCGAGCGGGTCGAGACGACCGCCGATTTCGCCTCCGCGCTGGGCCGCGCGATGGGCCGCAAGGGCATCCGCCTGCTCCACTGCATCACCGACATCGAAGTGATCAGCAACGCGACGACGATCACAGGACTGCGCGAGACGCGGTAACGCAGCGCTCCCGACGCGGACTCATAACGAAGCGGAACCGCCGCCCGGCGATTTCCTCGATTGGCTTGCCCGAAGCGTCGAGCGCCGGATTGTAGAGTAGCCGCCGCTCGGTCAGCGCGCACGTCAGGCGGTCGAGATCGGGGCTCCCGCTCGAATGATCGACCTTGCATCCCGACACCCGCCCATCGGTGTGAACGGTGAATAAGACATCGACTACGCCCTGGAGGCGGGCGCGCTTGGCGGCCGCGGGGTAATCGCGATTACCGATACCGCCGCCGACCCATTCGGCAGGATGAGCTAGACCGCCGCCGCCTCCGCCCCCTCCCCCGCCAACGTCTCCGCCGAGGCTCAGCCCGGTTCCGATTGAGCCAAACGACACGCCGCTTCCTACCGAAGCGCTCAGGTCGGTGTCTGCCACTGCCGCGACGGCCACCGGGCCGGGAACCGGCGGTGGCGGGTGCGTCGGTGGGGGTCGCTTAGTCAGCGCCGAGGAGGTCTTGCGCGGCCGGGCCCGCGCCGCAGGCGGCTTCGCGGGTGCCGGCGGCGGGGGAGAAGGCCGGATGGTGATGAGTTGCATCGGTTGCTCGGCAATGCGCTGCAGTCCTTCGGGAGACCCCGTCAGAAACAGCAGGAGAACCGCGAGGTGTGCCAAGCCCACGCCCGCGAGCGTCGACAGCCGATCACGGCGACCCGTGTTGGTTATCCAACCGTTCGACACCTGCGCAGCCATCGCACGACAACGCCCGAAGCGCCAGATAGTTGACGCCTCTTGGAGTAGCGCGGGCGGCGGGCTAGGCTGACAGCGATGAAGCAATATCTCGATCTGATGGCGCTGGTGCTGGCGAAAGGCGTGCCCCAGTCCGACCGCACCGGCACCGGCACGCTCTCGCTGTTCGGCGCGCAGATGCGGTTCGACTTTGCCGACGGTTTCCCGCTGGTGACGACCAAGAAACTCCACCTGCGCTCGATCTTCGTCGAGCTGCTGTGGTTCCTGCGCGGCGACACCAATGTCCGCTGGCTGCAGGAGCGCAAGGTCAGCATCTGGGACGAATGGGCCGACGAGGCGGGCGATCTTGGCCCGGTCTATGGCAAGCAGTGGCGTGACTGGGTTGCGGCGGACGGGCGCCACATCGACCAGATCGCTGAGCTTATCACGCTGATCAAGCGCGACTCCTCGTCGCGGCGCCAGATCGTTACTGCCTGGAACCCGGGCGAACTCGACCAGATGGCGCTGGCTCCCTGCCATTGCCTGTTTCAGACCCAAGTCGCGGCGGGCCGCCTCAACCTCCAGCTCTACCAGCGCAGCGCCGACCTGTTCCTCGGCGTGCCGTTCAATATCGCGAGCTATGCGCTTCTTACCCACATGCTCGCGCGAGCATGTGGGCTCGAACCTGGCACGTTCGTATGGACCGGAGGCGACGTGCACCTTTACTCGAACCACCTCGACCAGGCGCGGCTCCAGCTGAGCCGCGACCCGCGCCCGCTCCCCCGCCTAATCCTAAAAGACCGCGGCCAGACGATCGACGGTTATGATTATGAGGATTTCGTCATCGAGGGTTATGATCCGCACCCTTCGATTGCCGCGCCGATTTCGGTCTGACGCGCTTTCCTGGCGATACGGAGGCCTAATGGACCCGGATCGCGCGACAGGCGTTGATGGGTTTCTACAATAGCCGGGTACGCGCGGTTCATCCTCCGGCGTGACATCAAGGGAGAAACGATATGGTGCGCAAGATTATCACGGTGGCCCTCATCGCCGGTGGCCTTACGATGGCCGCCTGTAACACGGTTCGT
This sequence comes from Sphingomonas sp., assembly GCA_031394005.1. Taxonomy (GTDB): domain Bacteria; phylum Pseudomonadota; class Alphaproteobacteria; order Sphingomonadales; family Sphingomonadaceae; genus Sphingomicrobium. The sequence goes on along the minus strand of JANMWM010000213.1, from coordinate 1,873 downwards.
GGCGCGGCTCGCGACGTCAACTCGGCCGCAAACGCGACCCAGAACGCGATGCACTAGGCGCGGGCCCCGCATCGGGGACTGCTTAGTTTGAAATATTGCAGGCCGGCGGTTCAGACTCTAGACAGCCGGCCTGCTTTTGAATCATGGTCCGCTCACCAATACCGGAGGGATAAGACATGGTTCGCAAGTTTCTGACAATGACGATCATCGGCGGGGCGCTCGCGCTGGCCGCGTGCAACACTGTTCGCGGGCTCGGCGCGGATGTCGGCTCGGCTGCCAACTCGACCCAGAACGCGATGCACTAGGCTTTCCGCCGAGCGCTACAAAAAGAAGCCCCGCCGGTTGTGGGACCAGCGGGGCTTTTGTTTTGCGGCTTGAGCGAAGGGCTTAGCTGTTGAGATAGTCCCCGGCGTCGGCATCGGTACCATGGCCCGACATTGCGACGTCGCCCAGCGGATCATTGCCCATTGCTGCTTCGGGGCCCTGCGCCAGTTCGGCTGCATGCTCTTCGGCAGCGTTCTCGGGCGCGATCAGTGCCTCCTGGATCTCGATCGGGGTGGGCACCGCGGCGGCGGCGGCGGCTGCCGTTGCCTCCACAAATCGCTTCTGCGCCGCCCGGAGAGCGGTGTCGCGGCTGGTCGCCGCCACCCGCATCCGGCTCATGCCTGCGCCAGTGCCCGCCGGGATCAGCCGGCCGACGATGACGTTTTCCTTGAGGCCGTTGAGCGTGTCGATCTTGCCCTGGACCGAAGCCTCGGTAAGCACTCGGGTGGTCTCCTGGAACGACGCCGCCGAGATGAAGCTGCGGGTCTGCAGCGACGCCTTGGTGATGCCGAGTAGGACGGGCTTGCCCTCCGCCTTCTTGCCCTTCTTGTCGAGCTTGGCGTTGGCTTCGTCCATCTCGTCGCGATCGACCTGCTCGCCGGCGAGCAGGACGGTGTCGCCGCCATCGGTGATCTCGACCTTCTGCAGCATCTGGCGAACGATCACCTCGATGTGCTTGTCGTTGATCTTCACGCCCTGGAGACGATAGACTTCCTGGATCTCGCTGACGAGATATTCGGCCAGCGCGACGATCCCGAGAACCTCGAGAATGTCGTGCGGATCGGGTGACCCGCCGACGAGGTTATCGCCGCGCTTGACGTAATCGCCTTCCTGGACATCGATCACCTTCGACTTGGGAACGAGGTACGCGACCTCGTCCGACCCGTCGTCGGGGATGATGACGATCTTGCGCTTCGCCTTATAGTCCTTCTTGAAGCTGACCTTGCCCGAGATTTTCGCGATGATCGCGTTTTCCTTGGGCTTGCGCGCTTCGAACAGCTCGGCGACGCGCGGCAGACCACCGGTGATGTCGCGCGTACGAGCAGCTTCACGGGGAAGACGGGCAAGCACTTCGCCCGCTTCGACCGTGGCCCCATCCTCGACCGCGATGATCGCACCCGGGACGAGGCGATAGACGCCCGCCTCGGCTGCATCCGCCCCGGTCAGGGTCAGGCGGGGACGAAGGTCCTCCTTCTTCGACTTGGCGAGGTCGTCGGTCACCACGCGCTGGGTGATGCCGGTCGACTCGTCAGTCTGCTCGGCCAGCGTGCGGTTATCGATGACGTCCTGATACTTCACCACGCCCGCGCGCTCGGTGATGACCGGGCTGAACGACGGATCCCATTCGGCGATGCGATCGCCACGGCTGACGATGTGCCCGGTCTCGCACAGCAGGTGGGCACCATACTGGACGCGATGGGTCGACAGTTCGCGGCCGTCCATGTCGAGGATCGCGATTTCGCCCGAGCGTGACAGCGAGATGTGGCGGCCACGCGGATCGGTGATCGTCGGCATGTCGCGGAACTCGACGGTGCCGTCGACCGGCGCC
>JANMWM010000204.1:0-17118 GCA_031394005.1 Sphingomonas sp. | reverse complement strand
ACACGTTACAAACAACCTTATTGAACGCCGGGGCATTGAATGCGCTGAGGCTAACGCACTTGGTCACCTTGCCCGTGGCGTCCACCGCGAGCCTGACGTTGACAACAGAACTCTGGCTGTTGGCGAGCTCGGCAGTCGGATAATCATTCGCGCTGAACCAGGACAGCACGTTCGGTGCCCAAACTGGCTTGAAGATCTTATCCTGAACGTCCGGGTCAACTCCCCACTGCCGCAGCAAGTCGCGTTCGCACTCATCAAACATGGCTATCGGTTTTCCGAGCGACCCCGTTTCCAGCACCATAGCTCGTCCGCTGCTCGGGGCAATGCTCAGCTCGGTCGTGCTCGTGGCCAAGGCTGTCCGCTTCGCGCGAGCTGCTTCATGCTCGACTAGATCGATGTTCTGACGGATGGTTGCATCAAAGCGAAACTTCCGATCGTCTCTTTTCCACGTCGGATCCAATGGGAGACTGGTCCATAATGCCGCGCCTTTTGCGCCATGGTCAGCTTCTCCAGCGATACCAGTAAACGGCTCATCCGTACCAGGGAGGAACCGGGCTTTGACCTCGCCCTGGCCAATTGACGAGCGGAGCGTTCCTCCAACGATCAGCATAGTTATTTCGTTGGGCGCAACGCCTTCGAACGCCAACTTCGTCTGGTTGCCGCCCTCACCGAACAGTCGGATCAATCGACAACTATTATCGGCATAATCCAGCACCCATTTGCTCGACGGCTGGATCCGGACCGGCTCGGACGCGCTCACCAGCATGGGGCAAAACGCAATACACGCCACTAGAAACTTCAAACGCATACTTTCCCCCTGAATGCGGCAAAAGCTAAGTCGGCAGGACGACGCGGTCCAGTACAAACCCACGGCTTGCTCGGAGGTCGGCTAGGCGTCGACTCGCTCGTTCACCGGCCTGCTGGCGGCGATAAGATCGTCAGCCGCGCCTCCTTACGACCGCAGCGCTTGCACCTCAGCCGCCGCGCTAGAATGCTCAGCGGTCGCATGCCGCCGATCTTAAACGCGTCCATGCCGTCTAGCGTCCTGGCAGCGCCACAGCCTCCGCAATCGATCTTCAGGCCCGCACCAAACCGGATAAGGTCGGCAGCGTTGCGGATGTGTTTGGTCGACATCGCATCGGCATAAGCGGGCTGGAACGATTCGAGAACATGCTTCGGGGAATGCATCTGCATTGACGCGGTGCGCGGTTCGGCGCGGGGTTGCATTGCTGGCGGCGCATGAGGCACTTGGGTGAATGTGCAATCTCTACACTATGACCGCGACCGTCGACGAATTGCGGCACGTTTTCGGCTCGTTCGATGGAGATCGGGAGAACCTGCCGCCCTTCAATGAGATATATCCCGGCAAGCCAGCGCCGGTTCTGCGACGTGAAGGCGACGGGCTGAAGCTGGACGCGATGACCTGGGGCTTCCCTCGCCCGGCGGCGACGAAGGGTCGCCCCGTCACTAACGTCCGCAACCTCGCTAGCCCCTTCTGGCGATCGGCGCTGGGCAATGTCGAGCGGCGCTGCATCGTGCCGGTCACGCGCTTTTGCGAATGGACCGCCGAACCTGATCTCGAGACGAAGCGGAAGCGAAAGGTCTGGTTCGGCATGCACGAGGATCACGAGCCGCTGTTCGCCTTCGCGGGCCTATGGCGACCCGGCGAGGGCGGGCCGTTCATGGCGTTCCTGACGTGCGAACCTAATCAGACGGTCGGGGCGATCCATCCCAAGGCGATGCCGGTCATCCTCGGCCGCGACGATGTCGACAGTTGGCTTGGGGACCCGCACGAAACGGCCTGCAGTTTAGCTCGCCCATACAGCGACGATCTGATGCGAGTGATTGATTAGCGGCGCTTGCTTGGCCCTCCGCCGATCGCACTAGACGCTTCGGCAATCTCGCGGTCAAGCACCGCGATGGTCCGTTCTAGGCGTTCCACCGTCTCGCCATCCTTCGTGTGACCATCCCTGGCAATTTGGAGCTTAGCCCGTAGGCGATCCGCCTCAGCTATCAAGCGCTCTAGCTCCAGGCCCTTCAATCCATCGGTCATGTTCGCTCAACTCGCTGCCACGTTTCAAGTATGCCACGCCAACGGCGTTGAATCCAAGGCGGGTCTTCGTCCCTAAGGTCCCTATTGTCCCAGCCGTCAACGTCGCTATCGCATCAGTATGAGTCTTTTTTGCCTGTTCGGTGCTCACCGGCCTTCGCTGGTGTCGATCCTGAAAGGGAAGCGGGGCGGCTGGGTGGGCCTCTGCCAAGGCTGTGACGCTTGTATTGAGCGAACCGACGAGGGCCGCTGGTCGCTGTCCGAGCCGATCATTGCGAGAAAAAACCGGAGCTAACGGCGCTAATGGTACGGCGACCCGGTGAGCCGCGGCAGGACGCCGACGGCGGTGTGGAGTTGCCAAACGTCGGCGTGATTTGTTGCCTACGCCTTCGATCGCTTCCCAAGCATGTCCATCACTGAGGGATGCAGTGGCCTGACGAATTCAACCCCCGCGGAAAACTCCATCTCCCAACACACCACGCTTTCTAAAGCCTCGAGGCCGGCAAATTTGATCCACAGATGTTCGTGAACCCGCACGCGATGTACGAGATCGATGCAACAACCGAACGCGGACAAGTCGCGAACTCCCGTCGGATAATTGGAGACCCTCGGGCCGCGAACCTGAATCTCCGCCTTGACAGAAAGCCGAACCGAATTTCGAGCAATGCCCATTTCACCAACAGCCTTACGGGCCAAGGACCGGCCTATCTTGCCTTAACCCCGCCGCTTTTAATCAAATGTATTGAAACAAGGTAAATTGACTGCTTCACACGCCAACGCTCGATACCGCTTGGACCCGTCGCTCAAACCCGGCGAAGGCCATTCCCATCGCGAAACACTGGCTGTTGCGGAACGCCGTTGGCTTTCGCAGTCGCGTTCGCCGACGCCATTGCCGCAGTTTCCTCGGCGGCTCTGGCCTTCTCTTCCCAGGCCACGGCCGATCGCTCGTGCATGTCGCGACGACTTGGCAGGGAAGTGTTCGCCGCCGCCTGCCGTTGCGCTTGGGCGTTTGCTCGGTAGGATTCGGCGGGCGTCATGCGGTGTCTTCCTTGGTGACGCGTGGGGACGGACAACCCGCCAATGTTCTGTCGGATCGACGAAACCCGACCCCGTGCTCTCTATATGATTGCTACGGCGAAACACCGAGAAATTAGAACCTGCCCAACAACGGCCTAAGTCGTTGAAAGTAAATGGTCGGGGCGACAGGATTCGAACCTGCGACCCCCACACCCCCAGTGTGATGCGCTACCAGGCTGCGCTACGCCCCGACCGGGCTTGCCCCCAAGGACAAGCGAGGCGCGCTCTAGTCGCCAGCCTGCGCGATGGCAAGCGCCCGGGGGCCTTGACTTGCCTGTGCCGCCGCGTCCGTGATAGGCACGCCCTTTCATTCGGCGATGCGGCCGTCTCGGCCCCGCCTGGCGAATAGAAAGACAGTTCACCCTCATGAGCATCGCCCCGATCCTTGCCACTGCGCAGGCCGTCAGCGCTGGAGCTTCAACGACCTCCGGCGGCGGCATCGACTTCTTCATGCAGATGATTCCGCTGCTGCTTGTGTTCGTCATCTTCTATGTGCTGATGATCCGCCCGCAGCAGGCACGCTCCAAGGCGCACGCGGCGACGCTGACCGCGGTTAAGAAGGGTGACGAGGTCGTCACCGGCGGTGGCATCAAGGGCCGCGTGACTAAGGTGATGGACGACGAGGTCGAGGTGGAGATCGCGCCCAACGTCAAGGTTCGCGCGGTCAAGTCGACGCTCAATAGGGTCATCACGCGCGATTCGAAGCCGGCCAACGACTGATGCTCGATTTTCCGCGCTGGAAGGTCATTACGATCAGCCTGGCGATCCTAGTCGGCATTCTCTTCTCGGTCCCCAGCTTCTTCCCCAAGGAACAGGTCGCGCGCTGGTCGGGCGGCTTGCCGCATAGCCGGATCAACCTCGGGCTCGACCTCGCCGGAGGCTCACATTTGCTGCTCGAGGCCGATACCGCCGATGCCGCCAAGCAGCGCGTCGCGGCGATGGAGGATAGTGTCTCGAGCGAACTTCGACGCGGCGACGCGCCGATCGACATCGGCGATATTTCGACCGCCGACGGCGTGCTGTCGTTCATGGTCCGCAACCCGGCGCAGGTCGATTCCGCAGTTGAGAGGCTGCGCCAGCTGACAAAGCCCGTGGGCCTGAGCGGTGCGCGCGACTGGGACGTCACCGTGCGCGACCAGAATCGTGTCGTGCTGACGCCCACCGTCGATGGTCAGGTGCGCGCGCTTAAGGATGCGATGTCAGTCGCGCGCGATGTCGTCCGCCGCCGCATCGACCCGCAGGGGACCAAGGAAATCACGGTCGTCACCCAGGGCAACAACCGCATCCTCGTCCAGGTTCCCGGGGTCGAGAACCCCGAGGCGCTCAAGGCCCTGATCGGCCAGACCGCGCGGCTCGAGTTCAAGCTGGTCGACCTTACCGCCAACCCGGCCGAAGTGGCGCAAGGGCGAGCGCCGGCGGGAAGCCAGGTGCTGCCGAATGCCGACGGCCGCGGCCGGATGGCGGTCCAGCGCCGGGTGATGGTCTCGGGCGACCAGCTGACCAGCGCCAAGCAGAGCTTCGACCAGGACGGCCGGCCCGAGATCGTCATCACCTTCAACTCGACCGGCGCGCGCCGCTTCGGGCGAGTGACTCAGGAGAATGTCGGTAAGCCGTTCGCGATCATCCTCGACAACAAGGTGCTCTCGGCGCCGACGATCCAGAGCGCGATCCTGGGCGGGACCGCGTCGATCACCGGCAGCTATACCGTCGAAAGCGCCAACCAGCTGGCCGTAAGCCTCGCCTCGGGCAAGCTGCCGGTAAAATTGAACGTCATGGAGGAGCGCACGATCAGCGCCGACCTCGGCAAGGATTCGATACATAAGGGCGCGCTGGCGGCGGGCGCGGCGGTCATCGCGGTGATGGTCTTCATGCTCGTCACCTATGGCCGCTTCGGGGTCTATGCGAACATCGCGTTGCTCGTGAACGCCTTTCTCGTGCTCGGCATCATGGCGCTGTTCAACGCGACGCTGACGCTGCCCGGGATCGCCGGCTTCGTGCTGACGATCGGCGCCGCGGTCGATGCCAACGTGCTGATCAACGAGCGCATACGCGAGGAATTGAGACGCGGGCGCAAGATCCTCGATGCGGTCGAGACCGGCTATCGCGAGGCATTCCGCGCGATTTTCGATGCCAACATCACTCACGCCATCTCGGCCGCGCTAATGTTCTATTTCGGCTCGGGGCCGATCCGCGGCTTCGCCGTCGTGCTTGGGGTCGGCATCGCCACCTCGGTGTTCACCGCGGTCTATTTCACGCGCATGCTGGTGGTGCTGTGGCTGCGCCGCGCCCGCCCGCGCAGTTTGCATATTTGAGGCCGGAACGATGAAGCTCCTCAAACTCGTCCCCGATCATACCAACCTCGACTTCATGCGCTGGCGCACGCTTGCGTTGGTCCTGTCGACCCTCGCCACGATCGCCGCAATTACGTTTACCGCCTATCGCGGGCTTAACCTCGGGGTCGATTTCGCCGGCGGTCAGATGGTGCGGGTGAGCTTTCCGCAACCGATCGACATTGAGAATCTTCGGACGAAGATGGACTCACTCCACGTTGGCGAGGCGACGATCCAGGAGTTCGGCAACAACCGTACCTACCAGATCCGTCTGCCGCGCCCGCCGGGGCCCGATTCGATGTCGAACGCGGTCGTCACCAAGGTCCAGGCGTTTATCCCCACGGCCTTTCCGGGGGCGAAGGTCGGGCAGGGCGAATCGGTCTCGGGCAAGGTGTCGGAAGAGCTTGCCGCCGACGGCGCGAAGGCGATCCTGTTCGCGATGATCGGCATCGCGATCTATATCTGGTTCCGCTTCGAATGGCAGTTCGGGGTCGGCGCACTGGTCACGTTGGCGCACGACTTCGCGATGACGTTGGGGTTCTTCGCTTTCACCCGGTTGCAGGTCGATTTGAACGTCGTCGCGGCGTTCCTGACGATCATCGGCTATTCGCTCAACGATACCGTCGTCATCTATGACCGAATCCGTGAAAATCTGCGGAAATATCGCAAGATGGCGATCCTGCCGCTGCTCAACCTGTCGCTCAACGAGACGCTGGCGCGGACCGTGGTGACCTCGCTGACGGTGCTGATTGCGCTCGCGCTGCTGATGGCGATCGGCCCCGAAGTGATCTTCGGCCTGTCGATCGCGATCTTCCTCGGCGTGCTGATCGGGACCTACTCGTCGATCTACATCTCGGCGCCGATCCTGGTGTGGCTGGGGGTCAAGCCCGACAGTTTCCTGCGCACCGGCGACGAGACCGAGATGCAAAAAGCCTGAAGTTCATCCAGTATCAAGGTCGTGGCGCCAAAGCAGGGCGGTCGCAGCTTGGCCTTGCGCCGCGCTATCGCTAAGGAAGTCGCATGAACATCAAACGCACGGCGCTGCTGCTTGTCACCGCCGCCCTCGTCCTTCCCGTCGCCGGTTGCGCGGGCAAGAAGGCCAAGAGCGATACCGCCTACGTCGCGCGCGACGTCAACACGCTCTATTCGCTTGCGAAAAAGAGCGCAGACCAGGGCAATTATGCCGACGCCGCCAAGCTGTTTGACGAGGTCGAGCGCCAACACCCCTATTCGGTGTGGGCGCGCCGCGCACAGACGATGAGCGCGTTCAGCTATTACATGGCGCAGCAATATACCGATGCGATCTCGTCGGCGCAGCGCTTTCTTACGATCCACCCCGGCAATGCCGACGCGCCTTATGCCAACTACCTGATCGCGATGAGCTATTATCAGCAGATCGCCGACGTGACTCGCGACCAGAAGATTACCCAGCAGGCCTCCGACGCGTTTGGTGAGCTGATCCGCCGCTATCCCGGCAGCCGCTATGCGACCGATGCCCGGCTGAAGCTCGACCTCATTAATGACCATCTCGCCGGTAAGGAGATGGAGGTTGGCCGCTATTACGAGCGCTCGAGCAACTGGCTCGCCGCCTCGCTGCGTTTCCGCACCGTTGTCGACAAGTATCAGACGACGAGCCACACTCCCGAGGCGCTCGAGCGACTGGTCGAGTGCTATCTTGCGCTCGGCGTGCCCGATGAAGCGCGCAAAGCCGGCGCAGTGCTTGGGCGCAACTATCCGGGCACGAGCTGGTACAAGCACAGCTTCGACATGCTCCGGCGCGCTCAGCCGAAAGCCTGACCCGGGGAGTTTGGCCTCATGCTGGGCCAGCTCGCCATCCGCGACGTCGTGCTGATCGACCGGCTCGAGCTTGAGTTCGAAGCAGGGCTTGGCGTGCTTACCGGCGAGACCGGGGCGGGCAAGTCGATCCTGCTCGATTCGCTTGGGCTGGCACTCGGGGCGCGGGCGGATAGCGGGTTGGTGCGGCAGGGGCAGGAAGGCGCGACCGTGTCCGCCGAACTGATGTTGCCGAGCGGTCACCCCGCCCTCGCGCTGCTTGCCGCGCAGGGGATCGAGAGCGAGCCTGGCGAACCGCTGGTCCTTCGCCGGACGCTCAAGTCCGACGGCGGCAGCCGCGCGTTCGTCGGGGGCATAAGCGTCTCCGCGGCCACGCTGCGCGATATCGGTGCGCTGGCAGTCGAAATTCACGGTCAGCATGATGATCGTGGGCTGCTCAATCCTAGGGGGCATCGCGCGCTACTCGATAGTTTCGGGAGGCTTTCGACGAACTCCGTTGCCGGTGGATGGGTGGAGGTGTCGGCGCTCGAGCGCGGCCTCGCCGAGGCACACCGGACGATCGAAGAGGCGCAACGCGATCGTGATTATCTGACGTTCGCATCGGAGGAAATCGACAAACTCGCGCCGCAAGCCGGCGAAGAAGCCGAGCTGTCGGAGCAGCGGGCCACGATGCAGGCAGGCGCGCGGGCGGGGGAGGCGCTGACTGGTCTCGACGAGCTGCTCGGCGGATCGGCCGGCGCGCTGGCCCAGCTTCGCGCGGCGGCGCGCAAGATCGAACGTGGTGCCGCCGACCATCTATTGCTCGCCGAAGCGCTGGCCTCGCTCGACCGTGCGGTGATCGAGGCGGCCGAAGCAGAGGACCGGATCGAGCGGGCCGCGGAGGCGATGGCGTTCGACCCGGCGCGGCTCGAGGCGGCTGAGGCGCGATTGTTCGACATCCGCGCGATGGCGCGCAAGCATCGCGTCGAGCCTGACGCGCTTGCCGCGCTGGGCGAGGAGATGCGCGCGAAGCTTGCCGCGATCGATGCGGGGGAGGGGGAGTTGTGCGCCCTCGAGACTCGGCTCGACGCCGCTCGCGCCGCCTTCGACGAGGCCTGCGCGACGCTTTACGCCGAGCGTGCCGCCGCCGCGCTGCATCTCGACGAGGCGGTCGCCGCTGAACTCGCCCCGCTCAAGCTCGACTCGGCGCGCTTCCGCACCGTCGTCGCGCCTGCCGAGCCCGGACCCACCGGTTCGAACCGCGTCGAGTTCACCGTCTCAACCAACCTCGGCGCGCCATTTGGCCCGCTCACCCGGATCGCGTCGGGTGGCGAGCTGTCGCGCTTCATTCTCGCACTGAAAGTCGCGCTGGCTGAGGCGGGCGAGGCGGGGACGATGATCTTCGACGAAGTCGATCGCGGGGTTGGCGGATCGGTCGCCTCGGCGATCGGCGAACGCCTCGCGCGGCTGGCCGAGCGGTCGCAATTGCTCGTCGTAACCCACTCACCGCAGGTTGCCGCCCGCGCCGCGCACCATTACCGAATCGAAAAAGTGACCGGCCCCGACGGTAGCCGCACCACGGTTCGCAAGCTTGACCCAGACGAGCGCCGCGAGGAAATCGCGCGAATGCTCTCGGGCACCGCGATCACCGACGAAGCGCGCGCGCAAGCGATGAAATTACTGGAGGCAGCATGACCGACGTGACCATCGATTTCGCCGGCGAGACCCTCTCCAGCCCGTGGCTCCCGGTCGCCGGCATAGCGCCCGCCGTGCTGATCTTCCCGACCGTGATGGGGGTAAGCGACCTCGAGCGTGAGTTCGCGGGGCGCCTCAACGCGCTCGGTTATCACGTCATGGTCGGCGACCTGTTCGGCACCGTTACGCGCGGTCGCGAGACTCAGGCGATGTTCGCCGAGATGGGACGTTTGAATGGCGATCGCGCGACGCTCCGCTGCCGGCTTCAAGCGCTGTTCCAAGCAATGCTCGTGCAGGACGGGGTAGACCCGGCCAAGGTCGCGGTGATTGGCTATTGCTTCGGCGGGCTGTGCGCGCTCGACCTCGCACGCTCGGGCGCCCAGCTTGCCGCGACCGCTTGCTTCCACGGCCTGTTCGACCTGCCAGGACTCGATCCCCAGCCGATCGAGGGCAGGGTCGTCGCCTATCATGGCTGGGACGACCCTATGGTCACGCCGGATGCGGTCGTCGCACTGGCGGCGGAACTCACACAAGCCGGCGCCGACTGGCAAATCCACGCTTACGGCCATGTCGGCCACGGCTTCACGAATCCGCTCGCGAGCCAGATCGGGATTGCCGGGGTCGTCTACAACGAGCTCGCGGCGAGGCGCAGCTGGGATTCGCTCGAGTTGCTGCTGGCCGAAGCCTTCTCATGACCGAGGCCGAGGCGGCCAACCGATTGATGCGGTTGGCGAAGGAGCTTGCTCGGCACAACCAGCTTTACCACGACCGCGATGCGCCCGAGATTGCGGACGCGGACTATGACGCGCTGGTCCGCGAGAATGAAGCGCTCGAGGTCGCCTTTCCGCATCTCGTGCGGGCCAACTCACCCTCGAAGGCGGTCGGTGCGGTGCCGAGTTCGAGCCTCGCCAAGGTCGCGCACGCCAAGTCGATGCTCAGCCTCGAGAACGCCTTCGCCGCCGACGAGGTCGCCGAATTCCTTGCCCGGGTTCGCCGCTTCCTCAGCCTCGCGTCCGACGCCGAAGTCGCGCTGACCGCCGAGCCGAAGATCGACGGACTGTCCTGCTCGTTGCGCTACGAGGGCGGGGCGCTGGTCATGGCGGCAACGCGCGGCGACGGGAGTATCGGCGAGGACGTTATCGCCAACGTCCGCACGATTGGCGACATTCCGCAGGTGCTGAGCGGCGCGCCAGCGACCCTTGAGGTGCGCGGCGAGGTATACATGCCAAAATCCGACTTCGCCGCGCTCAACGAATGGCAGGAGGAAGCTGGCGGCAAGATCTTCGCCAATCCGCGGAACGCCGCCGCGGGCTCGCTGCGCCAGAAGGACGCCAAGGTCACCGAGGCGCGACCGTTGCGCTTTCTCGCCCACGGTTGGGGCGAGGTCAGTGAGCCATTGGCCGCGACGCAGGGAGACGCGATGGCCCGCCTCGCTACCCTCGGCTTCCCCGTCAGCGACCTGTTCAAGCGGGTCACCACCCTTGGCCAAGCGCTCGTCCATTACGCTGCGATCGAGCAGGCCCGCGCCGACCTGCCGTTCGATATTGACGGGGTCGTGTACAAGGTCGACCGGCTCGACTGGCAGGAGCGGCGGGGCCAGGTTGCGCGCTCGCCGCGCTGGGGCCTGGCGCACAAATTCCCCGCCGAGCGCGCCGAAACTATACTCGAGGCGATCGACATCCAGGTCGGACGCACTGGCAAGCTGACTCCGGTCGGGCGGTTGACCCCGGTCGGGGTTGGCGGGGTGATCGTCGCCAACGTCACGCTCCACAATCGCGACGAAATTGCGCGGCTTGGGCTTCGCGTCGGCGACCGGGTGCGCATCCAGCGCGCTGGGGACGTAATCCCGCAAGTCATCGAAAACCTCACGAGGGACGAGTCCCGCGCGCCATTCTCGTTCCCCGACCATTGCCCCGAATGCCAATCCGAAGCCGTCGCCGAGGGAGGCGAAGTCGACGTCCGCTGTACTGGCGGCTTAATTTGCCCCGCGCAACGGTTCGAGCGCCTCAAGCATTTCGTATCGCGTGGAGCGATGGATATCGAGGGGCTGGGCGAGAAGAGCATCATCGAGTTCGTCGGACTCGGGTGGCTCAACGCACCTGCCGACATTTTCCGCCTGAAGCGCTACCGTGGCGAGCTGATCGGCTGCGAGGGGTGGAGGGAGAAGTCGGTCGAGAACCTCTTCGCCGCGATCGACGGCCGCATCGGCTTCGACCCGGCGCGCCTTCTGTTCGGGCTCGGAATCCGCCATGTCGGTGCGGTGACGGCCAAGGACCTCATGAAGGCGTTCGGCACGATCGAGGCGCTGCAGGCGGCAGCGACCGGCGAGCAGGCGCAAGCCGAGCTATCCGCCGTCGAGGGAGTTGGGCCGGTTGTCGCCGAAGCACTCGCTGACTTCTTCCACGAGACCCATAATCGCGTCGCGCTCACCGACCTGCTCGCCCTCGCCAGACCCGCAGCGTTCGTCTCGACCGCCCGGGAGACCGAGTGGACCGGCAAGACGATCGTCTTCACCGGAACGCTCGAACGATTGAGCCGCGACGAGGCCAAGGCGCAGGCCGAACGCCTCGGCGCGCGCACCGCGGGCTCGGTCAGCGCCAAGACCGATCTCGTCGTTACAGGGCTTGGCGCTGGGTCGAAGCTCAAGAAGGCCGCCGAGCTGGGGGTTCGCGTTATCGACGAAGCGGGCTGGGAAGCGATCGTCGCCGCGAACTGACGCTAGTGGTCCGCGCCTCGGCCAGTCACCAACCCGCTGGCAGGCGGCGCCGCGAACGCCATCCCGGGCACCGCTTCCCCGGGCGAACCCTTCGCAATGGCTCCATAAATGGCGTTGCCGACCGGGCTGAAGGTGAGCAGTTCGATCAGCAGCAGCGCGCCGAGCATCGTCCCGATCCCCCAGCGCCACGCAGGATGGACTCGGCCGCTGCGGCGTAAGTCGGCGATCACGCCGGCCAGAGGAAACAGCAGCGCTGCTGCGAAGGTCGCTTCCCACGCAAGCGGCGCCAGCAGCGGCAGGGGGAGCAGCCGACCGAACCCCGGCCCGAGCAGCATCGACATACCGCAGAAGTGCAGGCGACGGTGCCAATCAGTGCGGCGGCGCATGACGATAGCGGCGCTCGTCAGTCCGGCGAATGTGAACAGCGACAGCGGGTCGAATATCAGGAAATGTACCGGACGGAAGAAGAACGGCACCTGCCCCCGTCGAACCATTGCCACCGTCACCCAGCAGCCAAGCACGATCATCGCCGCGATCCAGCCCGTCGCGATCCAGCCGAGCCGGCGATGAAGCGCCATGTTGTTGGTCCCGGCAAAGATGTTCTGGAAGAGGTAGAGCACGACCCAGCCCATGAATACGACCGCGTGGGCGTGGACGAGCAGCGGCGCGTGAAAAGTCGAGCGGCCCATCGCCACCTGAGTCGAGAATCCGGCGAACATGAGCAGCGTCATCGCGAACGCCGCGCGAAGGAAGAATCGTTCATCGCGGCCCGACGATGCGCGCGGATGAATTGGCAGCGTCGCCATGAAAGCCCCCCAGTTTCGGGGAAAGCTGTAAAGGAGATTGGGCGATCGTTCAATCGCCGGGGTACGGGGGGCTGCGATCAGGCGACAATCATTTCATCAGCCAAATTGTTGGTAAACTATAAACTCAAGGGAAGGGGATAATCGCTCAATTCAGCGCATCTTATGACCCATTTTTTCTTTGTGAAGTTTCGCGGCGGCGATCCTCGGACCAAATCGCTGACCTGACGACGCTATGAAAAAGAGTCTTTTAGCAATTTTAAGATTGCCAATGAGGATCATCTCATCGCTATCACAGCACGAACTGATACTTAGCGACCTTTCAACAAGGTACTGAATGGCCATGTAATACGCATTACCTCCACTTCGAAAAAACCTTTTCAAGAGGTCGGCCCTAATGTGGATTGGAGGAATATAAACATCGTTGGTGAGAATTCATTTCGAAGTCGCTCTAAGCCCGAAAGCGGACAACTTGCCAATTGCAGTCATATTGAGACCGTTCGTAGGATTAGCACGCACCACTCTCCTCCGCCGCGCTCGGTGACCGTCATTCCCTCGGCCTCATAGGCGGCGATTACCCAGTCGGCCTGAGTGTCGAGCAGTCCGGCAAGGATCAGCGTCGCGCCGGGCGTCACGGCGCAGGCGAAGCTCGGGGCGAGGTCAACCAGCGGTCCCGCAAGGATGTTGGCGATCAGCAGGTCGAACGGAGCGCGGGTGGCGAGGAGGGGGTGGTCCATCCCGTCGGCGATGGCGAGGAGCAGTTCGCCGGGGGCATGGCCGATCTTCACCCCGTTGATAGCGGCATTCTCCTGACTGACGTCGATCGAGATGGGGTCGATGTCGGTCGCGATCGCCATCGCCCGCGGCCATAGCGCGAGCGCAGCGAAGGCGAGCAGGCCGGTGCCAGTGCCGATGTCCGCGATGTTTGCGAAATGCCTGCCGGCCAAAGCCTCCAAAGCCCTCAGGCAGCCTGCGGTGGTGTCATGCTGCCCCGTTCCGAAGGCGAGCCCGGCGTCGATCTCGAACGCCGTCGCGCCGTCGGGGATCAGGGCGCGATGCGTCGGAGTGTGGACGAAGAATCGCCCGGCGCGGATCGGCTCGAGCCCCGCCTGGCTCAGCGTTACCCAGTCGCTGTCGGCGAGATGCTCGATCTCGGGCTCTGCGCCCTTCGCCAGACGAGTCAGCAGGATCAGCTCCTGCGTCGATGGCTGAGCCTCGAAATAGGCATGCAATCGCCAGTCGTCGGGGTCCGCCGGGTCGGGCTCGTCGGCAACCAGCACGGGTGGCCGTTCGTGCATCGCGAACAATGCGTCGCTGTCGGGCATCGCCTCGGCCTCGGCGCGCGTGCAGGAAAGGGTAACGCGCCAACTCACCTAACAAAGCTCGCCCCATTGACGTCGATCACCGCGCCAGTCGCGCTTGGCGGGGCATCGCAGCTCAGCCAGCGGATCGTCTCGGCGATCTCGGCCGGATCGGCGACCCGGCCGAGCGGAATGTCGGCGAGCACCTGTTGACCACCACGCGAGGAGAGATATTCCTCCGCCATCCCGGTCATGACGAATCCGGGGCACACCGCGAATGCCAGCACGCCTTCACGGGCATAGGCGCGGGCGATCGACTTGGTCATGCCGACCATGCCCGCTTTCGAGGCGGCGTAATGCCAGTGCTGGGGCGAGTCGCCGCGATAGGCCGCACGGCTGGCGACGTTGACGATCCGTCCGTCGCCCGCACGTTCGCGGAAGTGGTTCAAGGCCAGGCGGCAGAGGTCGGCGCTGGCCTGAAGGTTGATGCCGAGCGTGCGGCCCCACACCGCGTGCCACTGGTCGTCGGACGCATCCTCGGCAACGCCTTCGAACACGCCGGCGTTGTTGATTAGCACGTCGATCCGGCCGTCGAGCTCGGCCAGTGCCCTGACCCAGAGCACGCGGGGAGCGGTCGGGTCGGCGAAGTCAGCCGCGATCAGCCCGCCGCCGCCAGCGGTCGAATGACCCGCCACGCGATGGCCGTGCTCCCGCAAGAGTATGAGTGTTGCCGCGCCGATGCCACGGCTCGCGCCGGTCAAAAGAATGTTCATTCGCCCCGACTAGCGGGGAGAACTGCTGTTGGGTAGTCGGCACGGGCCCGCACCCCCCAGCCGGCCAACCCACCCAGTGTATTCTATGGATCGGCCGGGTGGGGGTGCGGGCCGGTGCCGTTCTTCGCGGCAAATTACGCCGCAAACTTGGCGACGAACTCGCTGGTGGTCGAGCGGAAGTCGGCGATGTCCTCTGCGAAGCGACCGAAGCCCTGTTCGACCTGGTCGATGTCGCGCGCGACGCTCTCGGTGTCCGAACGGATCGCGGCGATAGTCGAGCTCATCGAGTCGGCGGCAAGCGCGGTTTCGTCGACCGCGGCGGTGATCATCGTCACCGTCTGCGCCTGCAATTCCATCGCCTGACGGATACGGTCGGCCGAGTGTTGAACTTCCTCGACCGTCGACTGGATCGAGCCGTTGGCGTCGACCGTCTGGCGTGTAGCCTGCTGAATCGCGCTGATCTTGGTGGTGATGTCGTCGGTCGCCCGAGCGGTCTGGCTGGCGAGGCTCTTCACTTCCTGCGCCACGACCGCGAAGCCGCGGCCGGCATCGCCTGCGCGCGCCGCCTCGATCGTCGCGTTGAGCGCGAGGAGGTTGGTCTGCGCGGCGATGTCGCGGATGAGGCCGAGGATCGATTCGATCGCCGCGACGTGGCCCGACAGCGCCTCGCTGACTTTGACCGCTTGCTCTGCCTGACTGCCAGCGCGAGTCGCGACGCCCGCGGCGACCTCGACTTCGGTCCGCGCGTCCTCGATCGCGCGGATCAGCCCGGCAGCGGTCTGTGCCGCCTCGCGCATCGCGATCGCCGACTGTTCGGCCGCTGCGGCGACTTCGCTGGTCTTGCCGAGCATGCCGCGCGCCGAATTGCTGGTCAGCGACGCCTGGTGGCGCAGCTGGTCGCTTTCGCTCGTGCAGCGCTCGACGACGCCGAGCACCTTCTTGTTGAACTCGCTCGCCTGGCGCGCCTGGACCGCGCCATTCTCAGCCCGGGTGAGCGCGAGGCAGTGGTGGACGAAGACGTCGGTTTCCAGCATATGCAACTCGCTGATGGTGCCGGCAAAGCGGACCTGGTTGTTGCGCTCGCTGACGGCGGCGCGGACTGCCGCATGGGCGGCTTCGACTTCGCCGGCAATCCCGGTAAGCAGCGTCGACAGGCTGACCCCTGCGGTCATCGCGCGCTCGACATAGTCCCTGGCTGCCTCGGTCCAGGCGCCGGTGGCGAGCCGCTCGAACTTCTCGCGGAGATAAGGGAGGATTCGCTCCGCAAGCGTCTCGAGCTGAGCATCGCTGATCGCGTCTGTCACTTCGTCGGATTGACGGTAACGGTCCCAAAATCCCCGCGCGATCGTGAGCTGTGCGCCGTCGATTGCGCGCCACATCTCGGCGGCGCGGGCCGGCAGGTCGCCCGACGGATCGAACATACGCAGCCCCTTGGCGATATCGTAGCTCATCCCGCTGGTCGGACGGTTGGCAGTCATGGTCGGTCCTTTTTCTTATCCCCACCACTTTGTCCGCGAATGGTTAAGGGCCGGTTAGTGGCACCGTCAATCTTGCATCGCGCGGGTCCGCTGCCTAAGCGGACGGGGCACCTTCATTTCCGGCTCAGGCAGACTTTCCCATGCCCTCATCGCCTTCGCGCAATCCCTCCCGGCCCCTGTCGCCGCATCTCAGCATCTGGCGCTGGGGTCCGCACATGCTCGTCTCGATCCTCCATCGCGTGACCGGCGTTGCGCTGACCGTCGCAGGTCTGGCGCTGCTGTGCTGGTGGCTGATCGCGATCGCCGCGGGACCCGAAGCCTACGCGACATTCGCCGCGGTCGCGACAAGTCCGCTTGGCCTGCTGGTCCTGATCGGACTTAGTTGGGCCTTCTTTCAGCATAGTTTTTCGGGCCTCCGTCACCTCGTCATGGACATCGGCGCGGGGTTCGAACTGAAAGCCAACAAAAACATGGCGATCGCCACTATTGTCGCTTCGCTGATCGCGACCGCGGCGTTGTGGGTCTATCTTCTGGGAGTGGCACGATGAGCCTCGGCGACAGCAGCACTCCGCTTGGCAAGGTCCGCGGGTTGGGCGCGGCGCGCTCGGGCGGCGGGCACTGGATGGAAGAGCGGATCAGTTCCGTCGCTCTGGTGTTGCTGTCTGTGTGGCTGCTCGCCTCGCTTCTGATGCTTCCCGCGCTCGACCAGAAGACGTTTTACGAATGGCTTCGCTCGCCGCTCGGCGCGGTGCCGATGGCGCTGTTCGTGATCCTCTCCTTCATCCACGGGCTCGAGGGGATGAAGGTCATCGTCGACGATTATGTTCATGACGAGGGCAACCGCATCGCGTGTAACATCGTACTTCTGTTTGCCGCGATCGGCGGGTCGGCTTTCGCTCTGTTCGCGCTGGCGAAAATTGCCTTCGGAGTGGCTTCATGAGTGACGCTTACAAGATTATCGACCATGTCTATGATGTCGTCGTCATCGGCGCCGGTGGTGCTGGCCTGCGCGCGACGATGGGCTCTGCCGAAGCCGGTCTAAAGACCGCCTGCGTGACGAAGGTCTTTCCGACACGCAGCACACACCGTCGCCGCGCAGGGCGGGATCGCCGCCAGCCTCGG
>JANMWM010000192.1:0-2611 GCA_031394005.1 Sphingomonas sp. | reverse complement strand
GCGTTTGCAGCCCGGCAAATTCGTTTAGCTCGACGGCATCTCCTATATCGACATGCTCATGTACGGTAAGTTCGGTCGTTTCCACGTAGCCGCGCCGGCCGATCCGGGTCCCCATTAGCCTTAGGTACAACGGCAGCCAAGGTGTGCCCTTCAATGGCTCCAGTAAGTTCGCGACCGCCAGGTTCTCGTAGGTGGCGGTCACCAACTCGGTGCGCCAGACGAACGGGCTCCACAGTGGCGCCGTCGTGATCTTATAGCGGCCCACGAGCGCCCATTTTAGCGCGAGCACAAATGCTCCGCACGCCACACAGAACCCGACATACAAGAACGGAAATGTAGTCACGATGAGCAGTCCGCCATTGTCGAGATCGCTTAGCGTTCCGACTATCGACAGCATAAGGCTGAAGAACACGAGGAATGCCGTCAGCGACAAGATAGTGCGGATCGCTTCAATCGACAGTCGCTTAATGACGAGCGCCCGCGACGGATTGAACCGTGCGCCCTCATCAAACATCGTATTAACTTGCCGTTGGGGTAGCTCGATTGGCGGCGACCCGAACCAGGTGCTTCCCGGCTTGGTCGCCCTGAGAGAATCAGCAGGCGGTTTTGAAAGTACGCCAACCAGCACCTCGTCCCCGACATCCGCGCCGGTGGGAAGCAGCGCGGAATTGCCAATAAAGCTGCGTCGTCCGATGCTCGTTTGCGCAAGCTCAATCGTGCCATGCCCGATCCGCGCAGCACCAAAGACCACTGAATCCGCGATGAAACTTTCGGGGCCGATTTTAACCAAGTCGGGGATGATTGCAGTCGCAGTCGATATCTCGGCACGGCGGCCAATCTTGACGCCCATCGCGCGATACCAAGGAATGACGTAGAGCGTAGCAAAGATCGGGTGGAGAAGCCGCAGCGCCAGTTCGTTAATTTGCTTAAAGAACCAGTAGCGGACGTAAAACCAGCTCTGCAGCGAATAAATGCCCGGCGCGACGCGACCTAAAAGCAGCCGCTTAGTGACAACCGTTAGCACGCACATCATCAGCACGTAGGTTCCCGCGAGCAACGGCGAGACCAGGATGTAGGCATAACCGTTTGTTGCCCAATCAAGTTCGATCAGGGCGATTAAGCCCGGTGCGATGGGCAGTATTGAGACTAGCGGAAGCAGCAGCGCGCCGACGAAGAGCCCGATCGTCGTACCGATCCCCCGTGTGTACTCACGCGGCCCCGCCAAGGGAGGCTCCGACGCTGGGTCGCGCGCCGCGGGTGAGCCGTTCCATCGCTCGCCCGCGGGGATGGTGGCGTCCGCTGTCAGCGAGGACAGATCATCCAGTACCGCACCCTCGCCAAGCGAGGCGTTACGACCGACGACTGCCATTGATCCAACGAACGATTTCGCGCCTAGCGTGACCGTCCCCAACCGGAGCAGGCCGCGCTCCACCGAACTAGTCGCCAGCACCGCCAAGTCGCTGACGATCGCATCGTCACCCATCACAACCAGATCGCTGGTGTCGATGATGCCCGTGCCAATATAGCAATGCTTGCCAATCTTAGCTCCGAGCATCCGGTAATAGACGCGGACCATCGGCGTCCCAGCCAGATACGGAGTTGCGGTGACTGCGATTACGCGTCGCACTAACCACCATCGAAAATAGTAGCTTCCCCACAATGGGTAATCGCCAGCCTCAAAGCGACCGATCACGATCCACTTGAGCGCAATCGAAAATAGCATCGACGCTAGCGGGATTAGCATGGAAGTCAGGCCGCTGAGTACCAGCGCGTCCAGCCGATCCATCTGCCCGGCGAACCAAGTATAGGCGACGTATGGGAAAAACCATTGCAGCCCCGCGATCGTCATGATCGGAACCAGCGCGATGGTCTGCGCAGCGACGCACAGCCGCCGCTTCCAGGGCGCAATGCGGTGGAAGCTTGTCTCGTCCACCAACTCGACCTTGGCACTTCCGCCGACGCGAAGCGCCAGCGCTCGGATCGTCGGAGCGGCGTAAAGATCCTGGATCGAAAGGCCCTCGAGGCCCGGCGTCTTGCGCGCTGCCGAGACTAGGCGCGCTGCTTTGAGCGAATGACCGCCCAGGTCCTCAAACAGATCGTCAGTGACCGAGATCGGCTGCGGCGCGAACGCCTCGCTCCAGACCGAATGAAGCTGGCGTTCGACGGGGGTGGCGGGCGGTTCGATCGCCCGGTCGGCGGTCGTGGCGATCTGCGGTTTTACTAAGGCCTTGCGGTCGATCTTCCCGGACGCGGGGAGCCGCGGCAGGACGGCAAGCAGTTCATAGGCCGCCGGCCGCATGTAGTTGGGCAACCGTTCCGCGACGCGGCCCTTTAGCCCAACAAGATTAATCTCGTCGGTGGGGCGCGCAACGAGGAAAGCTGCAAGGAAATCCGCGCCGTCGTCGTCGGTGAACAGCTGAACCACCGCCTGCGCCACACCCGGCCATTCGCCGATCACCGCCTCGATCTCGGCAAGTTCGACACGAAAACCGCGGATCTTCACCTGTGTGTCAATTCGGCCGACGAAATCGATGTCGCCGGCTGCATCGAGGCGGACCAGATCACCCGATCGGTAAATGCGCTCGGGTGCACCCGAAAGCCCGTTGAAAGG
>JANMWM010000141.1:0-11311 GCA_031394005.1 Sphingomonas sp. | reverse complement strand
GCATCAACTGGAAATATGGTGCGACGGTCGTCATCGGGCTATTCATCCTGTTCGGCGCGGCGTCGATCGTCGGTGGCATACGCTCGGTCGCCGGCTGATGGCCGATCCGCTGTTCCGTGCACTTGCCCGACCGCAGATGGTAGCGGGGGTGACCTACCCGTTCTTCGTCATGAACGGGATCGTCGCGGCGGAGCTGTTCCTGATCTTCAAGTCGCCGCTTGCCCTGCTCCCCGCGCTGGTCATCCACGCGCTCGGCTATGCCGCGCATCTGCGTGATCCGCACGTCATGGCTCTGTGGATGACGCGCCTACGCCGCACCCCGCGCGTCGCCAACTACAAGTTGCGGGGCGCCAATGTTTACTGCCCGTAATCGCGCCGCGCAAAAGGAAGTCGCGGCCGGGGTTCACCTGCCCTACCTCGCGCAGGTCGACGACCACACGCTGCTGACCCGCAACGGTCAGATGATGCAGGTGATCAAACTCGACGGACTGCCGTTCGAGACGATCGGCCGCGCCGACCTCGATTCGCGCCTCGCGGTGCGCGATGCGATGTTCCAGTCGATCGGCTCGTCGCGCTTCGCGATCGTCCACCATGTCGTGCGCCGTGCGGTCGAGCCGCGTTTCGAAGGTCAGTTCGGCGACCCGTTCAGCGCAAGCCTCGACCAAGCATGGCGCGATCGTCTCGCCACCCGCCGATTGTTCGTCAACGACCTCTACCTGACGCTGATCGTACGCCCGTTACGCGGCCGCGCCGGGTGGGCGGAGAAATTGCTTGGGGTCGCGGGCAGTCGGTCAAACCAGGGCGAGCGTGGAGCCGATCAGCGGCTGTTGTCGCAGGCGCGCGAGCAATTGATGGCGGCGCTCGAGCCCTATGGCCCGACCTTGCTGACAGCCTATGACCTCCAAAGCGGGCTCGCGTCGCAGCAGCTGGAGTTCCTCGCGACGCTGTTCAACGGCACCGCGACTCCGATGCTGCTTCCGACCGGCGACCTCGGTCACGCCGTCCCGCGCCGAACGATCAGCTTCGGCGCCGACACGATCGAGCTCGGCCCGGTCGATGGCGAGCCCCCCGAATTCGCCGCGATCCTTTCAGCCAAGGATTATCCGGGTGCGACCTCGGCGGGAATGTTAGACGACATCTACCGCCTTCCGTTCGCGATGCAGGTGACGCAAAGCTTCGCCTTCGTCGACCGCGGCCCAGCGCAGGAGCGGATGGACCTTGCGCTTCGCCGGATGCGCTCGGCCGACGATGCCGCAGTGTCGCTTCGCACCGAACTCAGCGCCGCGAAGGACGATGTCGCCGCCGGCCGCGCCGGGTTCGGCGAGCATCATCTGTCGATCCTGATCAGCGCCGACAGCCCCGAAAGCCTCGACCAGGCGACCGGCGAGGTGCAGGCCGCGCTCGCCGAAACCGGCTTCTCAGTCGTCCGGGAGGAACTTGGCCTCGAAGCCGCCTTCTGGGCGCAATTCCCCGGCAATTTCGATTATATTGCCCGCCGCGCGCTCGTCTCGACCGCCAACTTCGCTGGTTTCGCCAGTGCCCACAACTTCCCCGTCGGACGCCCCGACGGCAATCACTGGGGCGACGCGGTCACCTTGTTCGAAACCACCGCTGCGGGCCCCTATTTCTTCAATTTCCATCGCGGCGACCTCGGCAATTTCACGGTCATCGGTCCATCGGGATCGGGCAAGACCGTCGTCCTCGCCTTCCTCCTCGCGCAGGCCCGCCGCTTCGACCCGCGCATTATATTCTTCGACAAGGATCGCGGCGCCGAGATATTCCTGCGCGCGATCGGCGGCACCTACGAAGCGCTTCGCCCCGGCGAGCCAACCCGGATGAACCCGCTCGCGCTGCCCGACACTCCGGTCAACCGCCGCTTTCTCGCCGAATGGCTGGCGCGGCTTGCCGTTGGCGAAGGCCAACCGCTCAATGTCGAGGAAACCGGCTGGATCGTCGAGGCGATCGACACCGCCATGGCCGGCCCGCGCGAGCTGCGCCGCTTGCGCCACGTCGCCGAACTGTTTCGCGGCCGCGGTCGCGCTTCGCCGGGCGACCTCGCCGCGCGGCTGGCACCATGGCATTCGGCGGGCGAATTCGCGTGGCTGTTCGACAATGAGGAGGATCGGCTCGACTTGTCCACCCCGACGCTGGGGTTCGATATGACCGCGGTGCTCGACCAGCCCGCGCTTCGAGCGCCGACCATGCTCTACCTGTTTCACCGGGTCGAGGAACGGCTCGACGGCAAGCCGACGATCATCGTTGTCGACGAAGGCTGGAAAGCGCTCGACGACGAGGTGTTCGTGGCGCGCATCCGCGATTGGGAAAAGACAATCCGCAAGCGCGGCGGAATCGTCGGTTTCGCCACCCAGTCGGCCTCCGACGCGCTGCAAAGCAAAATCGCCAGCGCGATCATCGAGCAGGCCGGCACGCAGGTCTTCATGGCCAATTCGAGCGCGCAGGCGTCCGACTATATCGACGGTTTCGGACTGACCGATACCGAGTATGACATCGTCCGCTCGATGCCCGAAACCGCGCGCGCGTTTCTCGTCAAGCATGGCACCGAAAGCGTCGTGGTGCGCCTCAACCTCGGCTCCGAACCGCACTTGCTGACCGTTTTGTCGGGCCGCGAGACCACGGTGCGGTTGCTCGACAATCTTCGCGCCGAAGTCGGAGACGATCCCGCCGACTGGCTGCCCAGACTGATCGCAGGGGCATGAACCCCGACCTTTGCGCCCCCGCCGGAGTCCCTGGCCTGGTTTCCGACCTGCTCGCCAATACCGATTGCCAGGCGTCGAGCCTCGTCGAGCGCGGCTATTCGGCGCTCTCGACCCCGGGCGCCGCGACCGCTGCCGTCTTGACCTCGCTGATGGTCATCGCCGTCGCGCTCTATGGCTACCGACTTTTGCTGGGCAAAGGGCTCACGCTCAGCGACGTTACCGGGCTTGCCATCCGCCTCGGCGTCGTGCTGCTCCTCGCCGCCTCCTGGTCATCCTTTCAGGCGCTGGCCTACGATGTCTTCGCCCGCGCTCCGTCGCGCATCGCCAGCGAGCTGGTCGTCGCGATTGATTCGCCCGCCCCCCTCGACGGCGTGCAGTCGGCGCTCGACCGGATCGAGCAAGGTAATGTCGGCTGGCGCACCCGCGCCGGGATCGCCTCGCCGCTGGTCGGCGGTGCCCCGACCGCCGCGATGGCGCTCAACGTTTCGTCCTTCCTGCTGACGCTCTCGACCGTTGGTCTGCTCGTCGTCTCGCGCATCCTGATCGCGCTGCTGCTCGCGATCACGCCGGTGATGGCCGGGTTCCTGCTGTTCGACGCGACGCGCGGGCTGCTCGAGGGGTGGCTGCGCGCCCTCACCGGTGCCGCGCTCGTGCCGCTGTTCGTGCTGATCCTGTGCGCGATCGAATTGGCGATCCTCTCACCCTTGATCGACCACATGCTCGCCGATCAGGCCGGCGGCCGATTCGAGCTCGACACCGTTACCCCGGTCGCGCTGGTCGTAATCGTGTTCAGCATCGCGATCGTCGCTTCTGCCCGCGCCGCAACGACCATCGCGCGCGGTATCCGCCTGCCCCGCAAAGGATTCAGCGGCAGCGCGTCTGTCGCCGATCCGATGCCCGCCGCGATCGCCACCGAACCTCCGCTGATGCTGTCCGGCCCGCGTTCCGCCGCCGCTACCCCTGTCGCCCGCGCGCTTGAAAGCGCGGCGCGGCGTGACGCCGAGCAGAGCACGCAGCGTACCATCGCCGCAGCATCGCGCCTCTCGCAAAGCGATGTGCGGACGACAACCACCATTTCGGGCGGCAGCGCCTCTCCCAGCACCTCCCCGATCGCCGTCCGACCGCATCTCCAACCCCGACACACTCGTCTTCCGCGCGCTTCTCGCGCCGCAGCCCGCAGGGATATATGACCGAACACGACAAATATTACGCCGCGGCCCAAGGCTGGGCCGACGAGCGTGTCGAGTCCGAACGCAAGGCACGCAAGCTCGCCTGGACCGTCGCCGGTGTCGCCGGGGGTATCGCCTTGATCCTCGCGCTGACGCTGGCGATGCTCGTGCCGCTCAAGACCGTCGAGCCCTATGTTCTCACGGTCGACAAGCAGACCGGCGCCGTCGAGATCGCGACCACCGTAGCCAACGGTCGGCTGACTCAGAATGAAGCGGTCATCCAGGCGCAGCTCGCCAATTATGTCCGTGTGCGCGAAACCTTCGACGCGAGCGACCTCGCTGCCAATTATCGCCGGGTTCAGCTGTTGTCGGGCCCCGATGTGCGGACCGCCTACATTGCTTCGATGGCCGCGGCGAACCCGGCAAGCCCGCTTCACACGCTATCCCCGGGAGACACGCTCGCGGTGCGGATCAAGAGCGTTTCGCTGACCGCTGCGGGCAGCGCACTCGTTCGCTACGACCTCGACCGCACCGTCGCCGGTGGCCGTGGGGTCAGCTCGAGCCCTTACGTCAGCGCCATCACTTACGGCTTCAGCGACAAGCCGCTGCGTGCCGCCGACCGGTTCGAGAACCCCCTGGGGTTCCAGGTCACGCGCTATCGCCGCGACGCGGAGGGGATGACCCAATGAAGCGTGTTCTCATCCTTGCCCTGAGCCTGATGGCGCTCACCGGCGAGACCTTGCCACAGCCCGGTCGCGTCGACCCGCACATCCAGCGGGTGTTGTATAATCCCGAACAAGTGGTCGCGCTTCACGGTGCGATCGGCTGGCAGGTCATGATCGAGTTTGGCGGTGACGAGCGGATCGAGAATGTCTCGATCGGCGACAGCCTGGCGTGGCAGGTGACGCCCAACAAGCGCGCGCGGATGCTGTTCCTCAAACCTCTGTTACGCAAGGGCGCCACCAACATGACTGTGGTGACTAGCCTCAGGCGCTATGCCTTCGCGCTGTCGACCGGCCCGCGCGACCAGCGCACGCCATGGGTGCTGCACTTCGACTACCCCCCGCCGCCGATCGTCGAGACGCTTCCCGAACCTCCGCCCCCTCCGCCAGTCAAGCTCGACTTCGGCTATTCGCGGCTGGGCGATTCTGCGATCATGCCGGTCCGGGTGTGGAACGACGGCCGCCAGACCTATTTCGAATTCGCCGAGGAAACCCCGTTCCCCGCGATTTTCGCCTGGGGCCCCGGCAAGAACGACGAATCGCTGGTCAATGTCGCGACTCGTGGCCGGATTCAGGTCGTCCAGCAGATGGGCCAGCGCTTCATCCTCCGGTCCGGCACCCACTTCGCGACCGTCACAAGGACCTATCAGCGATGACCGCGCTTCCCCCCGTCAACATCCCCCGCATCGCACGCACGTCGTCGCGTACGAAGATCGCGCCCTTTGCGATCGGACTCGGGGTCATCGGGACCGCGGTGTTCGCCAGTCTCGCCAGTCACCGGGCAGCGCGCGAGGAGCAGGTCTCGGCGCTCCCCCCGCTACGCACAGCCACGATCACCGCCCCCGCGCCGCCCCCGCCCGCACTTGTCACAACCCCGACGACCATCGTCCCGATCGCGATCCGGTCGACGCCGCCGATTCCGGTCGTCGCCGTGCCGATGCAGACGCAGCGGCCTTACGGGATGGTGCCCGTGGTTCGCGTGCGCCACTCCGCCAATGGCGCGGCCGAACGAGCGCGCGCTCGGATCGCGGCGCCGGCGCTGATCGTCGACCTGCCGCCGGCACGGACCACCGGGGAAGGTCCTCGCTCGGGCCAGACATCGTTCAATCAAAGCACGGTGCCCCTTGCGGCTTCGCTGATGCGAACCGCCTCGTTTCAGGATCCGACCGGTGCCGCGATCGTCGCGGCAGGACCCCCCGCCATCATTCCCGACGCGGTCATCCCTGTCACCTCAATCGAGCCGGTCACGCGCGACCTTAACTCGAACGAGCGCTTTTCCACCCGCGCGGGTAACAAGGAGACCGAGGTCGCGCGCGCCCAGCGCTTGCCCAACCAGGATTTGCTCGTTGTCCAGGGGACGATCATCGGCGCAGTGATGGAAACCGCGCTCGACTCCGACCTGCCCGGTTTCGCCCGCGCGATCGTCACCCGCGACGTCCTGTCGTTCGACGGCAGCCAAGTGCTGATCCCGGCCGGAAGCCACGTCATCGGCGAATATAATTCGGGCGTGGCGCAAGGCGCGAGCCGAATTTTCATCGTCTGGAACCGACTCATCCGGCCTGATGGCGTCTCGGTTTCGCTCGGCTCGCCCGCGGTCGACGACCTTGGTCGCGGTGGGTTGGGAGGCAAGGTCAATCGCCACTTCCTCCAGCGTTTCGGCGGCGCGATCCTGCTGTCGGTGCTGACCGGGGGTATCAACGCCTTTACCCAGTCACTGACTCGGGGATCGACGGTGGTCGTCAGCAGCACTAACGAGGCGACCTCGCTCGCCGGCCAGGCGTCGAAGGGGAGCGACATCGCGCCGACGATCAAGACGCGACAGGGCGCAACGGTGCGCATCTTCGTCGCGCGCGACCTCGATTTCTCCGCCGTCGGCCCGACGATCTGAGCGACAAGATGAGCAGCCAGCCGCTCCTGTTCCTCGACGCCTTCCTCGCCCCGCTCGCCGCGTCGTTGGCGCGCGACGATGTCACCGACGTCTATATCAACCGCCCTGGCGAACTGTGGCTCGAAACCTCCCACGGGATCGAGCGCCACGAAGATCCGCGGCTCGACGACGATGCGTTATGGCGCCTGTCGCGCCAGATCGCCGCCGCCACCGACCAGGGCATCAGCCGCGAACATCCGCTGCTTGCCGCCACGCTGCCGAGCGGCGCTCGGGTCCAGGTCTGCGCGCCCCCCGCCACGCGCGGCCACGTCTGCGTCGCGGTGCGAAAACATGTCGTCCCCGACCTGACGCTCGACGACTACCTCGCGAACGGCGCGTTCGACCGGGTCGGCGAAGCGGCGCTTTCCGAGGCCGCGACCGATCTCGCGCTCAAGGCGCAGCTGGCGTCGGGCGACGTTCGCGGGTTCCTCGCCGCCGCGGTTCGGGCGCGCAAGTCGATTCTCATCTCGGGTGGGACCGCGACCGGCAAGACTACCCTGCTCAACGCCCTGCTCAAGGAAGCCCCAGGCGACGAGCGCATCGTGCTGATCGAGGACACCCCCGAGATCCAGTTGACCCACGCCAACGCAGTCGGCCTCGTCGCGGTGCGCGGCCGGCTGGGCGAGGCCTCGGTCAGCGCGGCCGACCTGCTCGAGGCAGCGCTTCGCCTTCGGCCCGACCGAATCATCATGGGCGAAATTCGCGGCGTAGAGGCATTGAGCTTCCTGCGCGCAGTCAATACCGGCCATCCAGGATCGATCACTACCATCCACGCCAGCTCGCCCGACGGCGCGCTCGAGCAGCTCGCCCTGATCGCGGCGCAGGCAGGAACTGATCTTGGACGCGAGGAGCTAAAAGCCTACATGCGCTCGGTGCTCGACATCATCATCCAGCTCGGTCGGTCGGACGGCCAGCGGCTGGTCAGCGACATCGTCTTCCTATCTAAGGAGTAGCCACCGACCGCAGCGCCATACGAAAGCGAAGCGAGCTGTTGGCGGGGATTGGTCCGGCCGCCTGAGCGCCATAGCCAAGCGCCGGCGGGATCCACACCACCCACTCGTCACCGGGGCGCATTAGCTTGAGGGCTTCGTTGAATCCGGGAACGAACTGCCCCACCGCGCCGCTGATCGGGTGGCCACGCGCAAAGCTGCTGTCAAACACCGAGCCGTCGATCAGCTTGCCTTCATAATCGAAGGTCACAGTGTTGCCGTCGACCGGCATCCGGCCCGTTTTCGGTCCCTTCCGCACGACGTGATAGGCCAGCCCGCTCGGCGTCGTGACGTGGCGCACGGCGGCAAGCGCAAGCGGTGTCCGATCGATGTTCGACCCTGCCTGCTCAGTCCTGCAACCGCAAAGTGACAGGGCGAGAATCGCGCTCGCGGCAATCGGTCGTCGCTGCATGGCCTAACCGCGTTCGCCTTTCGAGGGCGGCGGTGGTGGTGGCGGCGGCGGCGGCGGCGGAACCGGGCAAGCAGCGGCCATGTCGATCACCGACCCGTCGGCACAGGTCTGGGTCGCTGGCGGCGGCGGCGGTGGCGGCGGCGGCGGCGGCGGGGCTTCGACCACCGGCGGCGGCGGCGCGGCATTGGCACCACCGAAATTGAAGATCAGGCTCGCCAGCAGGCTGTGCGAGCGGAACTTGCCCGTCTCTGCAAAGGCCGAGGTCGAGGTCGTGCCGGATACCGGATCAATGAAGACGGCGCCGTTCGAGAAATGCAGGCGCGCGGTCTGGAAATAGCGATATTTGAGCCCCAGATCGATGTTGGGACTGATCGCCGTCGAGACACCCGCAATCAGCTGATAGGCCCACGCGTTGTCGCGCTGGCCGAGCGTCTTGACCCGCGCGCGACCCGCGCCGCCGCCACCATAAATCCGAAACCCTGGCGCAATGTCATAGTCGATAAGGCCATTGAGCATCGCCGACGTGACCCGCGTGCGGTCGCCGAAGACGAAGCGGCTCGACGTGATGCCGCTAATCGGTGTGGTGTTGATCGCGGCCAGCAACGACGGGCTGACGCTGAAACTCTTGGCGCGCGTGCGCTTGTAGCCAAGCTCGCCCTCGAGCCGGAAGAAGCCGAAGTCGTAACCCGCGATGGCGTCGACATCGAGGCCAT
Source organism: Sphingomonas sp. (assembly GCA_031394005.1). Lineage (GTDB taxonomy): Bacteria > Pseudomonadota > Alphaproteobacteria > Sphingomonadales > Sphingomonadaceae > Sphingomicrobium. Next base: position 2,662 of record JANMWM010000141.1, on the reverse strand, counting down.
TCTTGTAGTCCACGACGAACCCGCTGCCATAGCTGTTGTTGGTCGTCGTGACCGTCTGCCCGAGCAATCCGCCGCCCGTCGGCACCGACTGAACGCGAATCGAGTTCACTTGGTAAGCGGTGTTACGCGGAAACAGAACGCCACCTTCGATGCCGACGTAGGGAGCGCCGTCCCTCGCCAAGGCAGGAGAGGCGATCGCAGTCATGACGGTGGCCGCGATAATTAATTTACGCATGTTTTCGCCCCTTTTTTGTCTCTCTACGCTCCCGCTTAACGCAACAGAAGACAAAGATTTCAGCACCGTGGCCGGATCGCATTAATTCATCGACGATCGTATCGATATTTGCACATTGAACTGCGGGGTCATCAGCCGCCAACCGTCGGGCCGATGGCCGTCGACAAGCAAAAACAGGCTGGAGTGGCAGGAACCTCAGCTATGGTTCCTGGCCTGCGCCAAATCGCTGATTTCAAACATTTCCTGTTCGCGCCAATGGTGGGTGGCGACAGTTACTGGCATCACAGACCATTGGCAACGCCGCGGACACACGCTTTGCACTTTTGTCCCGGACCTAGCCGAAGGCGTCTGGCTGTTGCTAGCAACCGCATTTAGACTGCAGGCGTTCGAGCCAAGTGGTTTCTGGAAATTTGCATCGCCGCAAAGGACTGAGTGCCCATCGCCTCAAAGGAAACTGTGGCTGGTCGCAACGGTTGAGATATAATGGATGGTTGAATACCGCGAAGTGGCACAAAACGCGGCCCGGGCGATCTCAACTATAAGGAGTAGCTAGTGCGCCCGCTCGGCCGCGGCGCACGATCGATCCGGTAGAGGGTCATCCAGCCGAGATGCGGCAGGAAAAACATCCCGCCCGCCTTCACCGCTTCATAGGACCGCTTGAAGCTCGCCGCCCTATGCGCAACCCCCGGCACCTGCGCGAACGGTAATTCGGAGTAGAGCAGCTGTTTCGTCACGCTCGAGGGCAACGGTCGGTCGGACAGGTCCGGCGTTTCGGTGATCAGCATGATTGGCCCTTTGCGAAGAATTGGGGCGATCCGATCGGTTTCGAGCAGCCTGAGCACCGCAAAAGGTTGCGGGCGATAGTTCGGATAGGATGCAAATGGCTCCGCCTCGTAACTATAGGCGACGAAACCGTTGGGATAATGCCGATAGATGTATCGGGCCATTGGGATGTTCGGGCGAAACCCGAACGGGTAGATCGCGATGAAACTCATCGCTACGAGCGTCGCCACCGCGACCGCCTTCGCCGCGATCGAGCGCCGATATGCCCATAACCGGTCGAACCACGGCAGCCAGCGCCCAGGCGATGGTGCGAACGCGAGGATCGGCAGCACCGTCGCGATGGCCGCGAGCGGAAACATGAAGCGCTCCTCCTTGTGCGCGACCAGGGACTGCACGACGACGAACGGCACCATGGTCCAAGTGAGGACATGCCGGGGATTGCGCGCCCAAGCGACGAACAGTGCGACCAGTAGCACCAGCACGATCGGCGCGAACAGGTTGACCGGCAACAGGTAGAGATAGCCATAGACCGGGTCGCTGCCATAGTCGCGCGCTGCAGTGTTGTTGACGAGGTTCTCGCGGACATAGAGCAGCGGTGGGAAGTACCAATCGCCATAGCCCCAGCGGTCGATCGGAAAGGCAAGCAGGACTGGCACAACCGAACCCGCCCCGAGCCAGGCGAGCCGGGACCAGCCGATCCGTGCTACTACCGCGAGCCAGGCATATAGCCCGATTGCCAGCAGCGCAGTCTGATAACGGCATTCGAACGCCAGCCCGACCAGCAGCCCGGCCAAGACTAGTCGCCGCGCGTTAGCACGACGGGCACCGTCGAGTACGAGCGCAAGCGCGGCGGTGAACAGCGCGCCCGACAGCGCCTCGCTTGAAGTGCGCACGAACAGATAGGGAAGAAAGCCGTAAAATAGCAGCGACCGCGCATAGCCCTTCCGCTCGTTCAGCGTCGGCAGGATCCGCGTCACCGCGACCGCGAACATTGCGAGAGAAGCGATGGAAAGCGCCCCGGTTGCCAGCCGCAGTACCAGTGTCACGTTGAACGGATCGGTCATGCCGGCGAGCGTGAGAGGCCGCGCAATCAGATAGTAGAGGAACGGCTGCATCCACGACCGAATATGCGCGCCAAATTCCCAAGGCAGCTCGGCGACGGTCGTCCAGCCGAGCTTGTAGCCAAGGAAGGCAAGTACTGAAGCATGCTCGTCTGGGTGGAAGAAGGTCTCACTGAAATAGGCGGTGACGAGCGTCACCGTTGCAAGGAAGATTAGGCTGCGCCGCAGATATCGCCGGGTGGATTCGTCTTCCGCACGCCCAGGCTCGGCGGTTTCTCCGGACTGTCCTCGATCGGCACTGTCGTGACGCACACACAAGCCCAATCGAATGAGGAAGGTCATTTAATTTGATAGCGGAGCAAGATCGGGAGTGAACGTCACAGGCTCGCAAGGCAATCCGCAAGTAGGCAAGCAGGCCCTGGCATTCGACGTCCGATCTTGTGGATGCCGGCAGGCGTACGCTATCCTTCAAAGCGGGAAGCCTCGGGCCACGAGTGCTGACCTATGGGGATTTCGGTTTTCGCTGCGTTATGGGGCGGGCGCACCGGTTGGCGGGACGCGCATCGGCGGCTCGGAACGTGGC
>JANMWM010000122.1:0-25085 GCA_031394005.1 Sphingomonas sp. | reverse complement strand
AAGGACGTCGCCGACAACAAGGCGTTCCACGGGCTGCTCATCGTTGGGATGGCGGACACGATGTTCTTCCAGCCATTCGACGGCTATGGGCGCTACATTCACGAGCGCATACACTTCCTCTCGCCGGCGAAGGAATCGTCGCAGGCGATCGACCATTTCCTCCAGCGGCGGCTGGCGTTCCTCGATTCGAGCTACCGGCTGAGCGTCGTCGCCGCGCGGCTCGACCCCGGCTACCGCGCAGGAGCCGCCGGGCCTTACGACGACGTCTGGAAACTGGCGGAAATCGGCGAGCATCGCCAGACCGCGATGTGGCCGCGCATCCTGACCGATGCTCGGCTGCGCGGCCACGCCCGCTATGCGTGGAAGGGGTTCAAGGAGGAAAAACCTTTCCCCGACGCCCAGATTCGCACGGGGTTGGCCGAAGCGGCGACTGCCGTCGCCACGATCCGCGCACGCGGCGGCGACGTCGTGTTCGTCCGCCCGCCGTCCGACCGCCACCTGCGCGTCAACGAGGAAGCGGCGATCCCCAAAGCCAAGGGCTGGACCGCATTGCTCCGCGTCACGCACAGCGTCGGGGTCCACAACGACGATTTGCCCGCGTCGGTCAATAACCTGCTGCTGCCCGAATGGTCGCACCTCAGTCGCGCCTGCGCGGTGGTGTTCACCGATGCCTATGTGCGGCGGCTGGCCCAGCTGACCTCGCGGCTGAAGCTGCGCGCCGATGCGCCGCCGCCGCTGACCCGCGACGACTGCATCAACCTGAGGTGAGGAACGCCAGCAACGGCGCGTGAAGCTGGCTTGGCGCGTGGCTGCCGACGACCATCCCGACATGCCCGGCCGAGACCGCATGCACCGCTCCCGGCGGCGCGCTGGTCGCCGGCACTATGCGGTCGGCGCGCGCAGTAAAGTGCAGCGACGGCGCGGCATCGGGCCGCACCACGACCCCGCCGACGCGCCATGTCCCCCCGCCGCTGCGGTCGGCGAGGAACAGCTCCTCGATCAGCTCGCGTGCTGCGGGTAGCGGGAGCGGCTCGCCATCATTGGCCCAGTCCTCAAGCGTCACGAACCGGCGCAGCGCGATGCTGTCCTCCGGTTCGTCCGCCAGCCGGGCGAACTTGGCGACGATTCCGCGCGGATCGAACGACCAGAACGCCGCCTGTAGCACCTCGATCGGTAGCACTCCCAGCGCCTCCGCCGCCGGTGCAGACCGCCGCCACAACAGCTCGAGCCCCTCGCGCGACTCCTGTGGATAGGCCGCGAACCGCCATGGCGCGGCTAGGGTCATAACCTTGCACACCGGAACCAGCTTCGCTGCCGCCAACGCCATCGTTCCGCCGAGGCAATAGCCGACAAGCGACACCTCCTCGCCCAGTCCCTCGACCAGCGGCACGAGCAACCCGGCGACATGCCCGCCAAGGTCGAGCCCCGCCCGCTCTGCCGCCGCTCCCCAGTCGAGCAACAACACCCGATGACGCGCCGCCAGTGCCTCGGCCAGCGATGCGCCAGGCAGGTCGAGCACGTTCGGCGGATTGATTAGCGACGGCACCAGCACCACGGGCGATCCGCTTCCGCCCAGATCGCGCAAACACGTCCCGCCGATCCGTGCGACCACTGGCCTCGCCGCAAGCCTCGCCATCCGCTCGGCATCACCATAGCGCGCCAGCCCCGCCAGCGCTCGCCGCGCCAGCTCAGGCTCTTCGCGCGCCGCCTCGCGGACGAGTTCGAGGAACAGCGGCAACGGTCTCGGCGCGCGTTTATGCTGCAGGCCATGCTGCGCCTCATGTTGCGCCACACGCAATTGTTGCAGTGCATGATTTGCGGGTGCTAGTCTGTGGTCCATCACATCCAGGAGCGTAGGGCATGGGCAAGATCGGCGGCAAGGTGACGATCAAGAAGTACGCTAACCGGCGCCTCTACGACACCGAAAGCTCAAGCTACATCACGCTCGACCGATTGGCCGCGATGATCCGCGAGGGCCGCGAATTCGAAGTGATCGACGCCAAGTCGGGCGACGACATCACCCACACCGTCCTGACGCAGATCATCGTCGACGAGGAATCACGCGGCACGACGATGCTGCCCGTCAATTTCCTGCGTCAGCTCATCGGCCTTTACGGCGGCGCGTCGCAGGGCGCGGTGCCATCCTACCTCGACGCGGCGATGGATGCTTTCAAGACCAACCAGACCGCGATGCGCGACGCGCTCACCGCCAACCCGCTCGCCGACCTCGCCAAGCGCAATATGCAAATGTTCGAAACTGCCACCGCCGCGCTCCGCCCCAAGACGGCGGGTGCTGCCGATGCGACCGAGCCAAACGAGATCGAAGCCCTGCGCGCCGAGTTGGCAGCGCTGAAGGCCAAGGTGGACAAATTCGCCGGGTAGGCATTTTGGTTTCGTTAAGTCTGTGCCTTGGGCGCTGGGACCGTTCTTCGTACAAACGACGCACGATCATGACGGGTTTCCGGATCAAATCAAGACTTGCAATCACCCACGATTCGACTCATCTTCGCATTGCCACTCAACGTAGCGAAAGGAGGTGATCCGATGTCTCATGGTTCAGCTAAGGGGTCGGGTTCGTTCGTTCGGGAGATGGAGGCCTAACCCGCCTTCCATTTAGGTCTCCCGGGCTGGACGCTCCGGCCGCTGACCATGTCGGGGGAGCCGTCACCACCAGGGTGGCGGCTTCCTTTACTTTTTGCCATTCTTTCGCTCCGCAGCGCTTGACGGAACCGTTTCGCGGGTGAACCGTCTTGTCTGCGATCTGTTCACGGGAGGCATGAATGGCCAAGACCACGACAACCCGCTCCGGCGGTAAGACGAGCAAGAGCGATACCGGTTCCACTTTCGAGAAAATTGCCAAGGCGGCGATCAGTCGCGAGATGCTCGCTGCGGGGCTGACCGCCGCGGCCGCCGCGATCGCCGCCTCGCCTACCGCGCGGCGCAAGATCCGAGATGCCGGGCTCGACGCCGCCGACAGTGCAACCAGTGCCGCCACCGCGGCAATGACCAGCGCCTCGAAGCTTGGCACGCTGATCGCCGAAGCGGTCGCCGACGCCGCCCAGCGCGTGTTGTCCGGTAAATGGAGTGAGGAAGCGACCGCCACCGCCTCTTCGGCCGCGAGCAAGGCGACCGGCGCCGCGACCGACGCCGCCAAGATATTCAAGGCCGCCGCCGCCAAGGCGACCGTTACCGCTCCAGCCAAGCGCGGCCCAGCCAAGCGCGGCCCGGCCAAACGGACAACTCCGGTCAAGCGCTCCGCCACCACCAAGTCGGGGGCGCCGCGCGCCAAGCCCGGCCCCAAGCCGCGTGCCGCAAGTGCCGCCGCCGAGCCCGCGACCACGACCACCAAGCGCGCCAAGCCCGGCCCCAAGCCGCGCTCGACCTCGCCCAAGCGCGCCACCGCTGTCCGTCGCGGCGCCGCGGCGCGCAAGCGCGCTTCGCCCAAACCGCCGAAGGGTGGCGGCGATACGCCCGGCAGCTAAAAGAGCGCCTGGGCTGGACCCTTGACTGGAAACTGTACGGTCATCGTGCCACAGCCGCGTGCATGAACGCTGCCCTGCCCCTCGCCGTCATCGTCCTCGCCGCGGGGCAGGGAACGCGCATGCGCTCGGACCGCCACAAGGTGCTCCACCCGATCGCGGCGAAACCGATGCTGCTCCACTTGCTCGACAGTGTCGCCGAGCTTGAGCCCGCACACCGCATCGTCGTCGTCGGCAAGGGCCGCGAGCAGGTCGAGGCGGCGGTCACCGGACGCGGCGTTACGACCGCGATCCAGGCCGACCAAAAAGGTACCGCGCACGCCGTCGCGCAAGCCCTCCCCGCGCTCGAAGGATTCGAAGGTAACATATTGATATTGTTTGGAGATACTCCGTTCGTCGAAGCCGTCACCCTACGCGCGATGCTCGCCCGACTGGCCGCCCCCGACGCCCCCGGAATCATCGTCCTCGCCCATACTCCCCCCGACCCCGGCGCTTACGGCCGCGTCATCCTTGCCGAAGGCGACCGCATCGCCAGGATGGTCGAATATAAGGACGCCACTGAGGCCGAGCGCGCGGTCAGCCTGTGCAACAGCGGGATGATGGCGCTCTCCGCCACGAATCTACGCCGCTGGCTCCCCCAAGTCGGTAACGACAATGCGGGCCACGAATATTATCTCCCCGACCTCGTTACCGTCGCCGCCAGCGAAGGGGTCGCATCGGTCGCGGTCGAGGGCGCGACGATCGAAGCGATCGGTATCAACAGCCGCGCCGAACTCGCCGCCGCTGAAGCAGAATGGCAACGCCGCAAGCGCGCGCAGATGATGACCGCTGGAGTCTCGCTGATCGACCCCGCCAGCGTCTGGTTCGCTGCCGACTCCATCATCGGCCGCGACGTCACGATCGAGCCCCACGTAGTGTTGGGGCCCGGCGTGACCATCGCCGACGGCGCGATCATCCATGCCTTCAGCCATATCGAGGGCGCCACCATCGGCCGCGATTGCGAAGTCGGCCCGTTCGCCCGCCTCCGCCCCGGCGCGGTGATGGAAACGGGCTCCAAGATCGGCAATTTCGTCGAGATGAAAAAGGCCCGCCTCGGCCCGGGCGCCAAGGCCAATCACCTGACCTACCTCGGCGACGCCGACGTCGGCGGACATGCCAACATCGGCGCGGGCACGATCACCTGCAATTACGACGGCTATTTCAAATATCGCACGGTGATCGGCGAAGGCGCCTTCATCGGCTCGAACAGCGCGCTGGTCGCCCCGGTGACGATTGGCGCGAACGCGATCGTTGGCGCGGGCAGCGTCGTGACCAAGGACGTTGAGGCGGACAGCCTCGGCATCACCCGCGCCGAGCAGAAAGGCCTCGCCGGCTGGGCAAAGCGTTTCCGCAATCGGCAGGCGGCGAAAAAGGACCAGCAGTAACATGTGCGGTATCGTTGGAATCATCGGCAACGCACCGGTCGCCGAGCGCTTGTTCGCCGGGCTCAAGCGCCTCGAATATCGTGGCTATGACTCGGCCGGGATCTGCACCGTCGTCGACGACCAGTTCGAGCGCCGCCGCGCTCAGGGCAAGCTCGAGAATCTGCGCGCCGAATTGGACGCACACCCGCTCGCAGGTGATGTCGGGATCGCCCACACGCGCTGGGCAACGCACGGTAAGCCGACCGTCTCCAACGCCCACCCGCACATCGTCGGTGGCGTGGCCTTGGTCCACAATGGCATCATCGAGAATTTCAAACCCTTGCGCGAAGAGCTGCTCGCCGAGGGGCGCGAATTCACGTCGGAAACCGACAGCGAGGTCGTCGCCCACCTCGTCGCGCGGGAAGTCGAACGCGGCGCGATGCCGCAGGACGCGGTCGCCGCCGTGCTCCCCCGCCTGATCGGCGCGTTCGCGATCAGCTTCCTGTTCCGTGACCATCCCGAGTTGATCATCGGCGCGCGGATGGGGGCACCGCTGACCGTCGGTTACGGCGAAGGCGAGAATTACCTTGGGTCGGACGCGCTCGCGCTTGCCCCGCTGACCCAGCGGATCGCCTATCTCGACGAGGGCGACTGGGTCGTCGCGCGGCGGAACTCGGTCCAGATCTTCGACCGCGACAACCGGCCGGTGACACGCGACATCGTCCAGTCGGGTGCGACCGCCGAAGAGATTAGCAAGGGTAATTACCCGCACTTCATGCTCAAGGAAATCTTCGAGCAGCCGATTGTCGTCGCGCAAACCCTTCAATCCTACGTCCGCGCGTTCGACGGCGAAGTGACGATGCCCGACACGAGCCTCGACCTCGCCGAGGTAAAGCGCATCGCGATTGTCGCCTGTGGCACGAGCTATTACGCCGGAATGATCGCCAAATACTGGTTCGAGCAGTTCGGCCGCGTCCCCGTCGACCTCGATTTCGCGAGCGAATTCCGCTACCGCGAACCGGTTCTGGAAGCCGGCGGGCTGGCGCTGTTCATCAGCCAGTCGGGCGAGACCGCCGACACCCTCGCCGCGCTGCGCTATGCCCGCGAGGCCGGGCAGACGATTGCGGTCGTTGTCAACGTCCCCACCAGTTCGATGGCACGCGAGGCTGACCTATTGCTCCCCACCCGCGCCGGGCCCGAAATCGGGGTCGCCTCGACCAAGGCATTTTCCTGCCAGCTCGCCGTGCTCGCCGCCTTCGCCGCCAACCTCGCCCGTGCCAAGGGAAAGCTCAGCCGCGACGAGGAGCGTGAGCTCGTCGCCCACCTCAACGAAGCCCCCGCCGCGATCAACGAGGCGCTCGGCCATGACGAGGACATCGCCGCGATGGCGCACCTCGTCGCCCCGGCGCGCGACGTGCTCTACCTTGGCCGGGGGCCCGATTATCCGATGGCGCTCGAGGGGGCGCTCAAATTGAAGGAGATCAGCTACATCCACGCCGAGGGCTATGCCGCCGGCGAGATGAAGCACGGCCCGATCGCGCTGATCGACGACAGCGTCCCCGTCATCGTCCTCGCCCCCTCTGGTCCGCTCTTCGAGAAGACCGTCAGCAACATGCAGGAAGTCCGCGCGCGGGGTGGGCAGATCATCCTGATCAGCGACGCCGAGGGCATCGCCGAGGCCGGCGAGGGCACGATCGCGACGATCACCATGCCTAAGGTGCACCCGCTCATCGCACCGCTGGTCTACGCCGTCCCGGTGCAGTTGCTGGCCTACCATGTCGCGGTGCTGAAGGGCACCGACGTCGACCAGCCGCGCAACCTCGCCAAGTCGGTGACGGTCGAATGAGTTAGTCGATGCACGGCCCCCTCCGCCTCCGCCTCGACCGCGCCGCGCTGGTTGCCAACTGGCGCTGGCTGCAGGCGACGGCGGGCGTGGCGGCGGGGGCGGCGGTCAAGGCCGATGGCTATGGGCTGGGCGCAAGCGCGGTGACCGAAGTGCTGGCCGATGCCGGGTGCCGCGACTTCTTCGTCGCGACGTGGGACGAGGCGGCTCGGCTGGGGTCGCTGCCCGAGGATTGCTCGCTGTCGGTGCTGCACGGGGTTGGGCCCGACGATGTCGCGGCGGCGTTGGCGAGTATCGCGCGACCGGTGTTGAACTCGGTCGAGCAGGTCGCGCGGTGGAAGGAGGTCGCGCCCGACCGGGCGTGCGACTTGATGGTCGATACGGGGATGAACCGGCTTGGGCTGAGGGCCGAAGAAGCGGGGGTGCGGAACGGACTCATGGTCGAAACGGTAATGAGCCATTTGGCCTGCGCGGACGAGAATAATCCGCTCAACATATTGCAATTGCAGCGTTTTAGAGAGGTAGTCGGAAACGTTGCAGCAAATCGTTACAGTCTTGCCAACTCTGCCGGCGTCTGTCTCGGACGAGATTATTCGTTCGATCTCGTGCGGCCGGGGCTGGCGCTTTATGGCGGCATCCCCAGGGCCGAGGCCAAGGGCAGGATTGCGCAGGTCGCCTTCCCCGAAGCGCAGGTGGTGCAGCGCCGTACGGTGCCGATTGGCGAAAGCATCGGCTATGGCGCGACCGTCGTGGCGGAGCGCGATACGGAGGTCGCGGTGCTCAATATCGGCTATGCGGACGGCTATTGGCGCGGCTTTGCGGGGGGCGGGTTGGCGACGTTCGAGGGGGCGCGGCTGCCGCTCGTGGGACGCGTGTCGATGGATCTCATCACGGTCGATTGCGGTGCCGCGCCGCATGTTCGCGAGGGCGACTGGGTCGCGATCGACTTTGACCTGCCGACCGCCGCCGCCGCCAGCGGCATGTCGCAATATGAATTGCTGACCGGACTAGGCGGACGGTTCGGACGCTGCTGACGTCTGAGGCGCGGGGGTTTTCGGCTTGAACGGGCACAGATCCTCGACCGGGCAGCGCCAGCACTCGGGCCGCCGCTTCTTGCAGATGTAGCGGCCGTGGAGGATCAACCAGTGGTGGGCGTGGCGCAGGAACGGGGCGGGGGTGACTTTTTCCAGCTTCAATTCGACCTCCAGCGGGGTCTTGCCGGGGGCAAGCTTCGTCCGATTGCCGACGCGGAAAAGGTGGGTATCGACCGCGATCGTCGGCTGGCCGAAGGCGGTGTTGAGAACGACGTTGGCGGTCTTGCGGCCGACTCCGGGGAGGGTTTCGAGCGCCTCTCGCGTGGGAGGGACTTCGCCGCCGAAGTCGTCGAGCAATCGCTGTGAGAGGGCGATGACGTGCTTGGCCTTGGTGTTGAACAGGCCGATTGTCCTGATCAGGTCGCGCACATCCTCCTCGCCGAGCGCGAGCATTTTTGCAGGAGTGTCGGCGATGGCGAACAGCCTGCGCGTGGCGAGGTTGACGCTGATGTCGGTCGCCTGCGCCGACAATGCGACCGCGACCAGCAGTGTGTAGGGCGAGGTCCACTCGAGCTCGCCCTCGGGCTCGGGATTGAGCTCGGCGAGGCGGCGGTAGAGTTCGAAGACGTCCGCTTTCTTCATTCGGCGATGACGTCGGCCATCGAATAGAGACCCGGCGGCTTGCCCTTGAGGAAGCGCGCGGCGGCGATCGCGCCGCGGGCGAAGATCGAGCGGGTCTCGGCGCGGTGGGAGAGGATGAGCCGCTCTTCGGGGCCGGCGAAGATCACGTCATGGTCGCCCGCGACGGTCCCGCCGCGTAGGCTGGCGAACCCGATGTCGCCGGGCGCGCGATGGAGGCCAGTGCCGTCGCGGCGGCGCTCCGAGCGGGTGGTGAGATCGACCCCGCGCCCTTTCGCCGCCGCTTCGCCGAGCGCGAGCGCGGTGCCCGACGGGGCGTCGGCCTTTAACCGGTGGTGCATCTCGAGGATCTCGATATCCCAGTCCTTGCCGAGCACCCGGGCAGCCCGTTCGACGAGGTCGCTCATCAATGCCACCCCGAGCGAGGTATTGGCGGCGCGAAGGATCGCGACATTGCGCGACGCCTCAGCGATCTCGGCGTCGGCGCTCTCGTCGAGACCGGTGGTGCCGATGAGCAGCGGGATGCGCGCTGTCTTGGCCTGCGCAAGACTGGCCTGGAGCGCGGCGGGGGCGGAGAAATCGACCAGCACGTCGGCCCGATTACCACCTTGCGTATCGGTAACGATCTCGACCGCGCCGCCGCTAGCCGCGGCATCGGCGATTGCGCGCCCCATGCGACCGGCGGGGGCGAACAGGGCGAGGCGGAGCGGCTCGGACGACATCGCTGCTCCATGCGACAGTCGGGGAGCGGGCGCAACGCTCGCCCCCGACCTCGAACCTGCTATTTGCGCCAGACCTGCTCCTGCATCAGGGCCGACCCCATGCGGTGGCGATATTTCGCGCGCTCGCCGCTGCCCGCTTCCATCGCGCGGTCAGTGGTGGCGAGATAGGCGTTGAGCGCGGCGTTACGCGCCTCACCCTTGGCGTTGGTCGGCATATGGTCGAAGATCGTCACGAGATACATGTTCGCCTCACCCTCGCGCGGGTTGACGTTGTCGAGGAACTTGTAGCCCTTGATATAGCCCTTCGAGACTTGCCAATCCATCTGCTTGCGCCATTGGCCGGCAAGGTAATCGACATAGTCACCCGTGTGGCCGTCATCGATCTTGATGTCCGCAACCGTCCAGTAATCGCCGCCCTTGAGCGGAATGTCCTGCGCCGCGGCAGGCATGGCGAAGCTCATCGAAACCGCGCCGAGCGCGGCCATTATCATCTTGTTCACGGGCACTACTCCCCCAACGACGCGGACAGAAAGTCCGGCCGGTTGAAGAAACGGCGTCGCTAACAAGCGTACGCCGACGAGCGGCGTCGTTTTGGGGCAGAATTAACTACGAATTGTCGAGTCGCTCCTTACGGATATTATGGTCGGTCGATAAGTGGCTGCTCGGTCGCGTTTTTCTCCCGCCGCGTGATACACGACCGTAACCGCTAGGCTTATCGGGCCAGGCGCTGCTGGAGCGCCAGCGCGGCGGCGGACGCGCGCAGTTTCGCGCCGTTGATCATGAACAGGTAGGAGTCGCGGGCGTTGCTCGACCAGCTGCGGGCGCGGGCAGCGAAGGCGTCGGGCGCGTGGTCGTCTTAGGCCGTGGCGATGTCCTCGCGCAAGTGCTGGAGGCGAGCGGAGGCGAGCGGAGACGAAGCTGGCGGCGGCGGCATTGATGCAAGGGAAGTCGTCGTCGCCGAACACGATCGCGGCGTCGTGGTCGCGGCACAGGTCGAAGAAGGCGGGGTTGCTGAAGCTTTCGTGGCGCGGTTCGAGGACGTGGCGCAGCGGGAGGCCTTCGCAAGCGCGGGGGAGAAGCATAAGGAAGGCGGCGACGTCGTCGACGGTCGAACTGGCGGCGGGCGGCGAACGTCCACCGGATCGGGCCGAGCTTCGGGTCGAGCGCGGTCAGGCCCTGAGCGAGAAACTTTCCAATGCCGTTCCCGGCGTCGGCGAGGCGCGGGCGGGTGGCGCAGAAGCGCGAGCCCTTGATCGCGAACTGGAGGTCGTCGGGGACGGCGGCCGCCCAATTGGCCTAGCTGGCGGGGGACTGGCGACCGTAGAAGGTGGCGTTGACCTCGATCGCCCCGAAGACACGCGACGCATGTTCGAGCTCGCGGCGCTGGGCGGAGGTCGACAGGTTAGAACAGACCGCACCACGGGCCGTAGGTCCAGCCGCCGATGCGGATCCTGCTCATCGCAAGGAGGCTGGCGCGGGAAAGGCGCTCAGGCCAGCGGCGGCAACCGTCTTATGCCGAGGGCAGGAATTTCGCGACGATCTCGCGCGCGAGGCGGGCGGGGCGCTTCGACACCGAGTCGAGGCAACACCAGCTGCTGCGGACTTCGGCGATGACCTCTTCGCCGCGCATGATTATGGTGGTGAAGGCGGCGCGTGCGCCCTCGACCTTTTCGGCGATGACGTCAGCGACCACGAGGTCTTCGAGGAAAGCGGGGCGGCGGTATTTGATCTCGTGGCTCAAGGAGACCCACAGGTGGCGGGCGACGGCTTCGGGCGGGGCAAGATGCTCCCAGTAGCGCACGACGGCTTCCTGGACCCACTTCAGATAGACGCTGTTGTTGACGTGCCCCATGTGGTCGATGTCGGCGGGGAGGATGCCGATCTTGTGGTGGTAGGGGACGCTGGACATGGTCAGATCCCTCTACCTAACTGACACGAATGTCAATGATTCAGGCGGGGAGGGCGTATAATTCCAAAGGGCTGGCGCGCGCGATTTCGCCGCGTTCCGAACTGCCGAGGAGGTGGGTGATCGGCTTCGCGAAAACCAGCGTCATCACCGCGCCGGCGACGGCTAGCAGCGCGGTCAGCGCGAAATAGAGCGCGGGGCCGAGCGGCTCGTAAAAGCGGGGCAAACAGCTTGGGCAGCAGGAGGAGGAGGATCGCGCCGATCGAGGTCCAGTCGGCGAGGCTGCGAAGTCGCGCGTCCGGCGCGTGTCCTCGATACCGTAGAGACGGCCGATCCGCGCGACGAGGTTGCAGGCAGCCGGCGGCGTGGATGAGCAGTGCCAGCGCGACCAGGAAGGTATGCTCGATCGCCACCACGCAACGCACCGTCCCCCGACGGTTCAGCGGAGGCTAGGGGGCTTATGGGGAGCGGGCAGGACGGCACCGCACCCGGGGTACGGGCGCGGTGCCAACCGCTGGGGTCAGTCCTTCTTGTCGGGCGTGGTGACCTTGATCGTGGGGACCTTGACGGTGGCGGTCTTCTCGCCGACTTCGACTTTGGGGCCCTGGACGTTGTAGTGTGGCAGTTGGCCCTTCGTGGCCTCAACCTTCACGCCGGGCAATTTGGCATCCTGGGTCTTGTTGACCTGGCAGCCGGTGACGGCAAACCCGATTACGCCGACTGCGGCGAGCTTGATGAGATGCTTCATGCGGTCTTCCTTCATGCTGCAAAAACGCGCCAGTTTGGGATTGGCAGAATACGTTAACGCGGCAGGGCGATGCTTTGTTGCGGAGCTGCAGTTGATTGCGAAACGGTTCAGGCGAACTTGCGGCGGCGTTCGCCGATGCCCTGGTTGAACAACGGCGGGAAGGCCGAGAGCTGCCCGATCGCGGGGCGGCCGAGGAGGTAGCCCTGTGCGAGCCGGACGCCGAGCGTGCGGAGCATGGCGAGCTCGCCGTCGGTCTCGACCCCCTCGGCGATGAGCCCCATGCGCAGGCGGCGGGCGAGTCCGACCATCGCCTCGACGATCGCCTGGCGGGAAAGGCTCTGGTCGATCCCGCGGACGATCTCCATGTCGAGTTTGAGCAGGTCGGTCTGGAGGTTGGCGAGCAGGCCGAGGCCGGCGTGGCCGATCCCGAAATCGTCGATCGCGGTGGTGAAGCCAAGTTCGCGGTAGGTGCGAACGATGGTGCGCAGATGGTCGACGTCGCTTTCGACCGGCTCGGCGAATTCGAACATCAGGCGGTCGCGGGCGAGGCCGACTTCGCGCGCGGTGCGCAGGGTCAGCTGGATGTCCTCGTTGGGGCTATCGACCGCCGATGGCATGAAGTTGATCGAGAGCTTGGCGCGGGTATCGAGGATCCCGGCCTCGACCGCGCCGCGGTTGGCGTTGACCCGGCACGCCTGGTCGAACTCGCGGCGGTTGCCGTCGTCGACCCATGACAGGACTTCGCCGGCGGTCTGGCCATTGGCGCCGCGGACGAGGGCTTCGTAGGCGAACACGTCGCCCGTGACGATGTCGACGATCGGCTGAAACGCGGCACGGATGCGCTGTTCGAGCGGGGTTTTGCGGGACGTACCGAGCGAGGGGAGCGTGATCATGCGGGCTACGCTAAGGCGAAGGACTTAACGGGGGGTTAGAGTTGAGCAGTTCGGGCCGAGTTGGAGGAGATTTTTGATTTAGATGCGAACCATGACGCGCGGGGGTCGAGGTGCCGCGGTTGGTCGACGAGCTGCTCGGCTGAATGACGTTGCCATGCTATGGCGCGCTTGTCCGATGAGCGAAGATGCGCAGCGGGCATCTCGTTGACGACAAGTCGCAAAGTTGCGAGAAAGTCGGTGACGAAATGGCAGGTTCCTTACGGGCTGACGACCCGGAGGAATTTAGGATGACTGATCCCGACACGAAACCCGTTGTCCTGGTTGTCGAAGACGAGATGGTCCTGCGGATGCGCGCGGTCGACATCGTTGAAGACGCCGGGTTCATTCCGGTCGAAGCGGTGAGCGCGGATGACACTCTGAAGATACTGGAATCGCGCGACGACATCTCGCTGTTGTTCGCCGATATTCAAATGCCGGGCAGCATGGACGGGCTGAAACTTGCCCATGCGGCGCATGCCCGCTGGCCGCATATCAAGATTATCCTCGTGTCTGGGCAAATTGCGGTGACCGATGCCGACAAGCCGAAGCACAATAAATTCTTCCCCAAGCCACTGGAAATCGACCAGATGATTTCGCAACTTTAGGAGATGGCGGGAAGCGGGTCGCTCAAAGTGGTGCAATCGCTGGTGGATGCGGAAAATTCGCTGCCAAGGGAGAATAAGGAGCTCAGCTACCAACTTCAGCAAGCGGGGATCGATGCGAACCCTGCAGCACAAGACCGTACTCAATACCGAGAAGCAGCAGCCGATCATCGACGAGAACCAGCCGTTCCGGGATGCGCTCACGACTGAAAACGACAGTCTAAACTGGCGTTCGAGCAGGCGGGCATCGACGCCAAGGCGTTGCTCGTCCAGTCCGGGATCGATTGCCGAGGAGCGCGAGGCTGCCGACGAATTGCAGCATCTGATCCATGCCAAGTTGCACCACCGGATCAAGAACATGCTCGCCACGGTGGGAGTGATCACCCACCAGAGCCTGCGCACCGCGACCAGCATGGCATGCCAGCACGGCGATCGACGGGCGGTTCGCGGCGCTGGCGCGGGTCCACGACCTGCTGACCCGGGTGAGTTGGGAAAACGCATCGATCGACAACACCGTGCGAAGTGTGATCGAGCCGTTCGACCAGGGCGGTCGTCGCTTCGTCATATCCGGCGAGAACGTCCGGATCAGGTCGAGTTTGGTGATTGCGTTTGCGATGACGCTCAACGAGCTGTGCACCAACACGACCAAGTTCGGCGCCTTGTCCCTTCCCGCCGGCCGGGTTCGCGTTTCCTGGTCGATCGAGGGCGATCGGCTTCGCTTCGACTGGGTGGAATCGGGCGGACCCGTCGTGAGCGAGCCGACGCGCAGGAGTTTCGGGACACGGATGGTGACGTCACTGGGTCAGCCGCTAAAGGGCAAGGTCGAACTCGACCACAAGCCGACCGGTTTCGTCTACAGCCTTGACGCGCCGCTCGAGGCGCTGACCGCCAAGCCGAAGAGCCCAGCGGAGGGAGCCCCTGCTTAGCGAGGGGGATCGCGGCAGGACGGGATCGGCTCGCGTCACCGGATCTAGCCAGGATAAGTCTGGTTGAAACTTTGCTGGCAAATTGCTTCGGTTGAGCTAAGTAGCTTTAATAACGAGAAAGTCCTTGTCATGCGTCGAACACGATTCACCACGATGGTCAGCCTGATTTCCCTGCTCGCCGCTTGTGGCGGGGGAGGGAGTGGCGGGAGCGCAAGCAGCCCGTCCCCGATCGCCACGACGCCGACGCCAACGTCGACGACTACCGCTGGCTGTTCGATCCTGGAACGGCAGAACTGGGTCGGCTCGCAAATGCTCGAATGGTATCTGTTTCTCGATCTGTTGCCAGGGTCGCTCAATCCGGCGAATTATTCGACGGTCGAAACCTATCTTGACGCGCTGACCGCGAACGCGCGGGCACAATCGAAAGACCGCCATTTCACCTATCTGACTTCGATTAAGGCCGAGAATGCCTTTTACGCTTCAGGCTCGAGCGCGGGTTTCGGAATTCGCCTGTCCTACGACAGCGCGGCGGGCCGGCTGTTCGTCACCGAAGCCTTTGAAGACGCACCGGCGCTGGCCGCAGGAATTGATCGCGGCACCGAAATTCTGGCGATCGGCACAACCGCCGACAATCTTCGCACGGTCGCGTCAATCTTTGCCGCGGAAGGATCGGCTGGCGTCTCCGCCGCGCTTGGCGCATCGACAGCCGGATTGACCAGGGTGCTGCGCGTCACCAGCGGCGGCGTTGAAAAGGTCGCGACGGTGACCAAGGCGGATTACTCGATCCTGCCGGTGTCGCCGCGCTATGGTGCCAAGATTCTTGACGATGGCGGGCGCAAGGTTGGCTATGTCAATTTGCGCACGTTTATCACTCCGGCCGACCCGGCATTGCGCACCGCATTCGATAATTTCCGCGCGCAGGGGATTACGCAGGTGATCGTTGATTTGCGCTATAATGGCGGCGGGCTGGTTTCAATCGCCAAGCTGATGGGCGACTTGATGGGAGCCAATCGCGCGGGCAGCGTGTTCAGCTACACGACGTTCAACTCGCAAAAGACCGCCAACAACGAGACGGCCTTTTTCACGCCCCAGCCGCAGTCGATCGAGCCGATCAAACTCGCCTTCATTGGAACCGGTGGAACGGCGTCGGCGAGCGAGCTGGTGATCAACGCGTTCACGCCGTATCTCCACGCCAATTCGGCGCTGATCGGGTCCAACACTTACGGCAAGCCGGTTGGCCAGATCGCGCTTGACCTTGCGGCGTGCGACGACCGCCTGCGCGTGATCGCCTTCCGCACGGAAAACGCCAACCATGTGGGGGATTATTACACCGGGCTGGCCGGCAAGGTCGAAGCGAGCTGCCAGGCAGCGGACGACATCTTGCGACCGCTTGGTGATCCGTCTGAAGCGTCGGTGAAAGGCGCGCTCGATTTCCTTGCCGGGCGCACTTGTACGCCGATTCCGCCGGCGGGAGCGCAGACCGCGCAATCGCTCAGCAGCAAGCGTGAAGTGCTGCAGACGGCGCAGCCCGACACTGCCCAACGAGAAGTCCCAGGCCTCTATTGATGGGCCTGGCAGGGGTGCTGTCGGTCATGATGGCTGCGGCGGTGCCACGCGGCGGAGAAAGCGCGGCCGTTGTCCATACGGCTACCGCGGCAGGAGCAGCAAGAGCGACCGTTGCCTGTAGCCACATGCGCCGGATGAACCGACCGCCAGCCAAGCTTGTCCCGCTCCACGCCAGAAATCCGACGCCTGCGCAACGGGTTGTGCCCGACCATTTCTGAGCGAGCTCGAACCAGCGCGAAGACCGATCAGAGTGCCAGGCGGTCCTGACGCATTCTTTCCGTCACGACCAGGCCGCTTTCTTGCCAGTCGTAGTCGAGTTGTCCGCCAAGGTGCCCGGTGACATTGCGCGCGGTCAGGCGACTTCCATTGCCCTTGAGGACCGGAGCCTCGGCGACCGGCGGGCCGCCGGTTTCGGCCCACACGACGCATGTCTTCATCCGATGTGCTGGTCACGTCCAGGAACTCGGTTGCGCAAGACAGCGCGCCGTATTTCACCGAATTGGTCGCCAGTTCGTGAATGATCATCGCGAGCGCCGTTGCCGTCCGTTCCCCGACCTCCATCCGCGCCGCGGCGACCCGGATGCGACCCGAAAAGGCTGCGGTTTCGTCATACGGCGCAACCAGGATAGCGAACAGGTCGCCCAACAGTGCGGCCTTGCCCTGCTCGCCGGGCAATGGGCAAACCAGATCATGTGCGCGTCCTAACGCCGTCAGCCGCTGGGTAACCTCGCCGGTCATGTCATCGACAGTTTTCGCCGACCGGCCGGTCACCTGGGTCAATCCAGTGGCGATGGCCAGCAGGTTCTTGACTCGGTGACTCATTTCGCCGGCGAGGAGTTCTCTCCCTTCCTCCGCCTGCTTGCGACCGGTGACATCGAGAAAGATGCCGAACAAGACGCCTTTGACGATGCCGACGTCGGCACCTTGTCCGCGAGCAGAAATCCAGCGGACCTCTTCACCCAGGCAAATTCGGAAATCGATCTTATAGGAACCCGCGACCGAGCGTGTGGCCGTGAACGCCGACCTGACGCGTTTATGATCGGCCGGATGAATGTGGGTGGCGAGCTCTTCGAAACTGACGTGTTCAGCCCAGGGCAGGTCCGATAATTCGAACGCTCGTCCATCTGGAAACGGCCGTCATCTAAGTGCCATGACCAAGGGGGACACATGCGGCTTCGACCGCCAGGCGAAGATGCGCGTCATCCCACATGGGCGCTACGAATTTCTCGACGATCACGATCTTGAAACCCTTTGCTGTCTTGGCAAGCGGCGACGGTCGCACGGTAGCGTAATGTCCGGAACTGAACTGGGTGCCGGTTGACTGCCTTGGGGAGAACGCGGCCTACTCGCTCCACTCCAGCCCGATGTCCTTGTAGAGGGTGCGGTCTTCGTCCCATTTGGGGTTGACCTTGACGTGGAGGAAGAGGTGGACCTTGCGGCCAAGCTGGTCCGAGATCGCCTCGCGCGCGGCTTGGCCGATCTTCTTCAATTGCGCGCCGCCCTTGCCGAGCACGATCGCCTTCTGGCTTTCGCGCTCGACGAGAATCTGCTGGTGGATAACGGTCGATCCGTCCTTGCGGTCCTCCCATTTCTCGGTCTCGATGGCACTGGCGTAAGGTAACTCCGCGTGAAGCTGGAGGTAGAGTTGTTCGCGGGTGATTTCGGCCGCGACCATGCGGTCGGTGGCGTCACTGAGCTGGTCGGCGGGGTAGTGCCACGGGCCTTCGGGCATTGCCGCCGAGAGGTAGGTCTTGAGGTCCGCGACGCCGTCGCCGGTGGTGGCCGAGATCATGAACACCGCTTCGGGGGAGAGGCGCAGCGAGAGCGACTGGGCCAGCGTGAGGAGGTCGTCCTTCTTGGCGAGATCGACCTTGTTGAGGACGAGGATGAGGGGTTCGGTGCGGCCCTCGACTCCCGACAGCGCGGCCTCGACGCGGGCGCCGACTTTCGCCGCGGCGTCGATCACGAGGAGGGTGCGGTCGGCATCCTCGGCGCCTTCCCACGCGGCGGCGACCATCGCGCGATCGAGGCGGCGGTGGGGCTCGAAGATGCCCGGCGTGTCGACGAGGATCAGCTGCGCATCGCCGTCGATGGCAATGCCCATCAGGCGGGCGCGGGTGGTCTGCGCTTTGGGCGAGACGATCGCGACCTTCTCGCCGACGAGTGCGTTGACGAGGGTCGACTTGCCCGCATTGGGCGCGCCGAGGATCGCGACGAGGCCGCATTTTCGGGTCATTTTTTCATCTTTTCAAGGAGAAGGGCGGCGGCGGCGGTTTCAGCTACCTGCTTGCTGGCACCGGTCGCTTCGGCCTCGCCGCCGCGCGCGACGGTGACGCGGACGTTGAAGGTCGGGGCATGGTGCGCCCCGATGCGGGTGAGGAGTTCGTAGACGGGGGGGCCAAGATTGCGCGCCGCGGCGGCTTCCTGGAGGCCCGAGTTGGGATGGACCGGGGCGCCGCGCTGGCCGTCGAGGTAGGGGGCCCAATGCTGGCGGACGAAGCTCTCCGCCGCCGCGAACCCCTGATCGAGGAAGACCGCGCCGAGCATTGCCTCGACGACGTCGCCGATGATGTTGTCGCTCATGTTGGCGCGGTCGTCGCGGGCTTGTTTTCCCAGTCGGATGTGCGCGGGAAGGCCGAGAGTTCGGCCGATTTCGCCGCAGGTCTCGCGCGCGACGAGGACATTGTAACGGCGCGAGAGAGCGCCCTCTCGCTCGGCGGGGAAGCGCTCGTAGAGCCAGCCGGCGATGGCGAGGCCAAGGACTCGATCGCCGAGGAATTCCAACCGCTCGTAGGTCTCGGTCGCGCTGGTGCTGCCGTGGGTCAGGGCGCGGGCAAAGAGCGCCGGGTCGCTCGGGGTGGTGCCGATCAGGCTGGCGAGGAAGTGGTTGAGTTCGCTCACTAGTAGGCGGTGCCGAGGCGATGGGCACGAAGCGCGGTGAACCAGGTCCACGGTTGTACGTAGGAGGCGCTGCCGTCGGTCGACCAGAAGGCGAAGCCGGCGCGGCCGACGAGGTGGTCTAGAGGGACGAAACCTGCGCCGCCGATGTCGGGAGAGAAACGGCTGTCCTCCGAATCATCGCGGTTGTCGCCCATCATAAAGACGGTGCCGGCGGGGACGGTGACGGCGTCGAAATGGTCGGCGGGGACGTCGGCCTGATCGAGCGTGGTGAGGCTTCGCCCGCCGGGGAGGGTTTCGCGGAAAGCGGGGTAGAGGCAGGTCTCGGCGCCCGTCGCGGTGCGGCCGAGGCGGGGCGCGTGGCCGATACTTCGGCACGGGCTGTTGGGGGTAACGGGGATGGCGGTGTCGCCTATCGGGGTCTTGGAGATGGGCAGGCCGTTGAGGATGACGGTGCCGTTATCGACCGCGATGGTGTCGCCGGGCAGGCCGATGACGCGCTTGACCCAGGTCTCGTTCTCGCGGCCCGGCGGCTTGAACACGACGACGTCCCCGCGCGCGGGAAGGTGGGGAAAGATGCGGCCCGAGATCGGCGGGAATTGCCACAGGAAGCTCATCCGCGAATAGCCGTAGGGCCATTTTTCGACGAACAGATAGTCGCCGATCGCCATGTTGGGCTGCATCGATCCCGAGGGGATGTAGAACGGCTCGACAACCAGGCAGCGCAGGATCCAGGCGAGAATCGCGAAGCGCGCGAGGCTACCGAGGAAGGACGATTCCTTTTTGGGTTTCGAGCGGGTGCGAGGGCTTGGGGGCGATGCGGTGGCCATCGGCTGGTCCTTGCTGGCGGGGGCGGCAAGGTCAAGGCACGCCGTGCGGAATTGGGGGCGGCGGGATGGCAATCGGCGGGGTCCGGCCCTAGATGCGGGTCTATGGACAAGGCAGATTGGGCCCCGGTCGACGGGCATGAAGTGCAGCGGCTCAGCGAGCTGTTCGCGGGCGATGCGGCGCGGGTCGAGCGCTTCTCGCTGATGCTCGGCGGGATCGCGTTCGACTGGTCGAAGATGCCGCTCGACGAGGAATTGGTGGGGAAGTTCGAGGCGCTGGCGGAGGCGCGCGGGTTCGCCGCGAAGCGCGAGGCGCTTTTTTCGGGGGGCGCGGTCAACCCGAGCGAAGGGCGCAGCGCCGGGCATGTCGCCGAGCGCGGGTCGGGGTCGGCCCAGGATAATGAACTCGCCGCAGCAGGGCATCACCGGATGCGCGCGCTGGTCGACGCGATCGAGGCGGGGGCGTTCGGCGATGTGACAGGCGTGCTCCACATCGGCATCGGCGGGTCGGCGCTGGGACCCGATATGGTCATCGACGCGCTGGGGCATGAGGGCAAGCGTTATGATGTGCGGGTGCTGTCGAACATCGACGGACAGGCGTTCGAGGATGCGGTGTCCGGGCTCGATCCTGCAACCACGCTGGTTGCCGCTGTGTCGAAGACCTTTACCACGATCGAGACGCTGACCAATATCGGCGCGGCGCTGTCGTGGCTGGCGGATGCGGGGGTCGAGGATCCCTTCGGGCGGGTGATCGCGATTACTGCGGAGCCCGAGGCGGCGGTGGCGTTTGGGGTCGATTCGACGCGGGTGCTGCCGTTTTCGGAGTCCGTCGGAGGGCGGTATTCGCTCTGGTCGACGGTCGGCTTCTCGATCGCGCTGGCGCTGGGCTGGCCAGATTTCGAGGAATTGCTCGAAGGCGCGGCCGAGGTCGACCGCCATTTCCGGTACAGCGAGGGACGGACGAATGTGCCGCTGATGGCGGCGTTTGCAGACCTGACGGCGAGCCAGTTGCTGGGCTGCGAGACGCGCGCGGTGTTTGCGTATGACGAACGACTACGGTTGCTTTCGTCTTATCTGCAGCAGCTCGAGATGGAGTCCAACGGGAAATCGGTGACGGCGGAGGGCTTGGCCGTTGAACGGAGAACCGCTCCGGTGACGTGGGGTGGGGTTGGGACCGACGCACAGCATGCGGTGTTCCAGCTGCTCCACCAGGGGACCGCGGTGGTCCCGGTCGAGTTTCTGTGCGTGATCGAGCATGAGGACGGGCAGGGCGAGGCCCATCATCGGCAGCTGCTGCTGAACGCCTTTGCGCAGGGCGCGGCGCTGATGGCGGGGCGAGCTAGCGATGACTGCGCGAGAGCCTATCCGGGCAATCGGCCATCGATGACTATCCTGCTCGACCGGCTCGATCCGCGGACTCTGGGGGCGTTGCTGGCGTTTTACGAGCACAGGACATTTGCCAATGCGGTTCTGCTCGGGATCAATCCGTTTGATCAGTTCGGGGTCGAGCTCGGTAAGGAAATGGCGCGCGCGATCGACGATCCGGCAGAGCGCGAAAAGTTCGACCCGTCGACGCGGGCGCTGATTGAAAGGGCGGGATTGTGAGCGATTTCAAAAGCTCGAGCGAGTTCGACTATGGCCTGTTCGTCATTGGCGCCGGGTCCGGCGGAGTGCGCGCGTCGCGGATAGCCGCTGGGCATGGCGCGCGAGTCGCTGTCGCCGAGGAATATCGCGTTGGCGGGACCTGCGTCATTCGCGGCTGCGTGCCCAAGAAATTGCTCGTCTATGGGGCGCACTTTGCCGAGGATTTGAACGACGCAGCGATGTTTGGATGGGACGTGCCGGTCAAACGGTTCGACTGGTCGGTGCTGAGGGACAATGTCTCTGCCGAGGTCCATCGGCTCGAGGGGCTCTACGGACAGACGCTCGACAACAACAAGGTCACGCTGTTCGCCGAGCGCGCGGTGATCGAGGGTCCCAATATGGTTCGCCTGGCGTCGGGTAAGAGCGTTACCGCAGGCAAAATTCTGATTGCCACGGGGGCGCGGCCGTACATGCCGCCGATCGAGGGAATCGAGCATGCGATCAGTTCGAACGAAGTGTTCGGGCTGGAGAAAATGCCGATGCGGATCGTGATTGTCGGGGGCGGGTATATTGCCAATGAGTTCGCCGGAGTCTTCAACCAGTTCGGTGCGCATGTGACGATCGTCAACCGCTCGGACACGATCCTGCGCGGCTATGACGAACAGATGCGTGACCGGCTGCTGCAGATCAGCTTGGCCAAGGGAATCGACTTTCGTTTCAACTCGACCTTCGACCGGATCGAGAAGCGCAAGGACGGGACGCTCCACATGGTGATGACGGGGTGCGACGATATCGAGGCCGACCAAGTACTGTTCGCGGTTGGGCGCGAGCCCAATGTGGGGGGGCTCGGGCTGGAAGCGGTGGGTGTCAACATCGGCAAGCGCGGCGAGATCATGGTCGATGCGACCAGTCGCACGAACGTGGCGTCGATTTTCGCGGTGGGCGACGTTACCGACCGCATCCAGTTGACCCCGGTGGCGATCCGCGAGGGGCAGGCGTTCGCCGATCGCGAGTTTGGGGCGGGCGCGTCGCCGATCGATTACACCAATGTTCCCAACGCGGTATTCAGTCATCCGCCAATCGCGGGGGTCGGGCTGACCGAGCGCGGGGCGAAGGAGAAATATGGCACGATCAAGATCTTCACTTCGGATTTCCGGGCGATGAAGAATGTGCTCGCCGGACGCAACGAGCGATCGCTGTACAAGCTGGTGGTGGACGCTGCGACCGACGTGGTCGTCGGAATCCACATGATCGGGCCCGATGCGCCCGAGATTTTGCAAGCTGCGGCGATCGCGGTGAAGGCGGGTCTGAAGAAAGAGGACTTCGACGCGACCTTCGCGCTCCACCCGACAATGTCTGAGGAATTGGTGCTGATGCGATGAGTTCGAAGAGCGGGAGTGATGACGTCGTCATTATCGGCGCGGGGCATAACGGGCTCGTGTGTGCAACCTATTTGGCGAAGAAGGGGCTGAAGGTTTCGATCCTCGAGGCGGCGGGGACCGTCGGCGGAGCGGCGGTAACCGACGAGTTCGTGCCGGGGTACAGGAATTCAGCAGCGAGCTATACGGTGAGCCTGCTCAACCCGACGGTGATCCGCGACCTCGAACTTGAGCGGCATGGCTTGAAGGTCGTGCTTCGGAAGATCGACAATTTTCTGCCCGGGGAGAAGGGGGAGTATTTGCTGGGGGGTCGTGGGGGGTTGACCAGAGCCGAACTGGTTCGTCATCACCCTGAGGACGGGCCGGCTTATGATCGCTATCTCGCCGAGCTCGAGACGGTTGTGCCGCTGATCCAGAAGTGGTTGCTTCGGGCGCCGCCGGGGCCGGGTGCAGGGATCGGCGGGCTGGGATCGCTGCTCAGCCTGGGGCGCGACGTGGTCGGCATGTCGACTGACGATATTCGAATCCTTCACGATTATGCGACCAAGTCGGAGGGAGACATTCTCGACCGGCACTTCACGGGCGACCTGGCGAAGGCGCTGTTCGGGTTCGACGGGGTGGTCGGGAATCTCGCTTCGCCTTACTCTGCAGGGACGGCCTATGTCTTGTTGCATCACCTGTTTGGTGAGGCAGCTGGCGTGCCTGGCGCTTGGGGACATGCGATCGGAGGGATGGGAGCGATCACCCAGGCGATGGCGCGCGCGGCGCGGGAGGCGGGGGTCGATATCGTGTTGAACTCGCCGGTGGATGAAGTGATCGTCGAGAGGGATCGTGCGGTCGGGGTGATTTCCGGGGGTAAGGCGTTTCGGGCACCGACGGTGGTGGCGAACGTCAACCCACGATTATTGTTTAAGAAACTGGTCCCGGCGGGGGCGGTGAGCGCGCAGGCCGAGGGGCATTTCAAGCGGTGGAGTTGCGAGATCGCGACGTTCCGGATGTATGTAGCGCTCTCGCGATTGCCGAGCTTCACGGTGCTGCCGGGACGTGGGGATCATCTGACCGCGGGGATCATTATGGCACCAAGCCTCTGCTATATGGATCGCGCCTATCTCGACGCGCGACAGAATGGATGGGCGCGGCAGCCGATCATCGAGATGCTGATCCCGTCGACGCTTGATGATAGCCTGGCGCCAAAGGGGAAGCATGTGGCGTCGCTGTTCTGCCAGCATTTCCGGTACAATTTGGGGCCGGGGCGGAGCTGGGACAATGAGCGCGAGGCGGCGGCGGACGCTGTGATTGCGACGGTCGATGCCCATGCTCCCGGATTTGCCAAGTCGGTTATCGGGCGGCAGATTCATTCGCCGCTCGATCTGGAGCGGCGGTTCGGGTTGGTTGGGGGCGATATCTTTCACGGGAAGATGGGGCTCGACCAGCTGTTCTCGGCTCGGCCGATGATCGGGGCGGCGGATTATCGCATGCCGCTCAAGGGGTTGTACCTGTGCGGGTCGGGGGCTCATCCGGGCGGCGGGGTGACGGGGGCGCCGGGACATAATGCGGCCAAGGCGGTGTTAGCGGATCGGGGTTGGTGGAAGCGGCGCGCGGGTTAGTCCCGTCCCGCCCCACCCCGCCCCACCCAGCTTAGCTGGGTTGCCTCTCGAGGGAAGTCGGGGAAGGTTGCAGCAAACCAAAACGGTAATAAAACCCTGACATTATCACGCTTTTCAGGTGCCTTTCAGGAACAGGGACGGATTGCGTTTTGGGGCTGGGTGGTCCGATTTGGAGGAAGGCCTTCGGGCGCTTGCACGGATTTCTCTCGGGAGAGTCCAGCACAGCGCGCGAGGGCTTTTTGACGTTGCTGGGCGGGGGGAGGGGGGGCGGTTCGACGGCCGGCGCTCTGCCACCGAAGGCGCGGGGGCGTGATGTTGGGGGAGCGATGGGACGAGGGAATGAGGAGCTGGTGCTTCAAGCGGGGCGCGGGGGGCGTGCTCCCCTCAAGCGCAAGCCGGTCAAGCGCGACTGGACCAAGGCCAAGGGGGCCAAATTCATTGAGCAACTGGCGGTGACGTGGAACGTGACCCTAGCATTACAGTTGCGCTTTATATGAAACTCTGAATCAATGGATCTCCATGGTGGGAGACTGTGGATGACGGGTGCATCGATCGAGACGACGCTGGAGCTTTGGGCGTCTTCGCTAAGGGACGTGAAAGCGCGGATGAGGGGAATATTCACGCAGGATCGTGTGGCGGCCTCTGCTGGTGCTTTCCTCGACGGCTTATTGGGTGACGAGCGGCGCAAGACCGGGTGGATGCGGGCCGAGGCGGCGGGCGATCCGGGACCGTGGCGGCAGCAGGCGGTCCTCGGCCGTGGCCGGTGGGATGCGGATGCGCTTCGCGACATCGTGCGGGATTATGTAGTTGAGACGCTTGTCGCCGACGATGCGGTGCTGGCATCGGCGAGACTGGTTTTCTCAAGCAGGGCAAGGCCTCGTGCGGCGTTGGCCGTCAATACACCGGCTCGGCTGGCAAGATCACCAACTGCCAGATCGGCGTTTTTGCGGCCTATGTCTCCTGGCATGGTCACGCCTTCATCGATCGAGC
>JANMWM010000113.1:0-14937 GCA_031394005.1 Sphingomonas sp. | reverse complement strand
ATGATGACGTTGGGCGCCGCCGGCCTCGCCGCGACGCCGGCCAGCGCCCGCAACTATGACTGCACCAAGGCCGGCAACGCCACCAAGGCCGAGTGCAAGACCGCTGCGAAAGCGGCACCCAAGGTCGCCGCCAAGCCGATGGTGGCCGCCAAGGCCGCTGCCAAGCCCGCCGCTCCGGCCAAGGTCGCGACCAAGACCGTCACCAAGACCGAACGCAACTATGATTGCCGCCTCGCCGGCAACAAGAACAAGGCCGCGTGCCAGACCGCTACTGTCTCCAAGACCGTTGCCGTTGCCAAGCCAGTCGCGGTGGCCAAGCCGGCGCCCAAGGCTGCCGCGCCTGCCGCCGAAGACAAGAACCCGGCCGGCGCCATCGCGCGCTGCAAGGACGGTTTCTACAGCCACTCGAAGCAGCGTACCGGCTCGTGCTCGCGCCACGGCGGCGTGGCCAAGTGGGCCTGACACGGACTTGACTACAGGGGGGCCGGAGCGACGCGCTCTGGCCCCTTTTTTTGCAAAGCTGGAGGGGAAAATTAATGAGCTACGCGGCGACGCCACCGGACGAAGCGACACCGCCTACAAGTTCGGCTGGGCATTGTACGGCCGCCACATCCGGCTTGGCAAGGCCAAGTGGATCGTGGCGGTCGTCATCGCGCTGGTCGTCATCTGGATGAGCAGTTTCGCGCGCGTGCTCCCCGGCAATGTTGGCATCCGCGTCAACAATATTGTTGGCGGCGGGTCGCCCGATTCGCTCGGCGTCGGGTAGTATTTCGCGCGCCCGGGCACGCACATCTATGAGTATCCGGTATTTACGCGGACCTATACCTGGACCCGCTCGAAGACCGAGCAGAACCAGGTCGACGAAAGCTCCGGCTTCAAGGACAAGAACGGCCTGTCGCTTAGCGCCGACGTCGCGGTAAGCTACCATGTCGATCCGACCAAGGCCATGATCCTGTTTCAGCGTTACCGCACCGACATGGACCAGATCATCGCCGGTCCCTTGCGCAATTCGATACGCAGCGCGATCGTCGAGCGTGCCTCGTAACTGGGCGTGGAGGGGATTTACGACAGCCACAAGGCCGATCTGGTCAACACGGCGCTCAGGGAAATTCCAAAATTTTTCGGGCGGATCGGCCTGCAGGTCGAGCAGCTTTCCTGGGCAGGCAATATCGCGGTTCCGCAGCAGTTACTCGACCAGGTCAACGCCAAGATCGCCAACGAACAGGCCGCGCTCGCGGCACAGGCCAATGTCGCCAACGCCGATGCACGCATCGCCAAGGCGCAGGGCGACGCCGAATCGATCCACGTCGAAGCCGAGGCGATCCGCACCAACCCCGAGATCGTCAAGATGCGCGCCGTCGAAAAGTGGGACGGCCGCCTGCCGACCTACACCAGTGGGAGACCGATGCGCGCCGAGGTAGAAATCAGTGTTGCCGAGCCCGCGGATGTAGAAGCGCGGGAAGATGCGGCCGGTGGTCGATTCGAGGTAGAGACTGGGCACCCGACCCGACAGCGAGAGCAATGTGTCGTCGCCGCCCGCCTGGAAATCGTGCCGACCTGCGCCGCTGATGACGCCGACCGAAACCGGCACATTGCGCAGATACTCCTAGCGGCGTTCGGTAGTGACGACGACCTCAGGAATGGCGTCGGCCGACACCCCGCTGGTCGCTGTCGGGTCGGTCGCGCGGGTCGCGCTCGCCTGCTGGGCGAGGGCCGGAGCAGCGGTGAGAGCGCAAGTGGCGGCGGCGGCAAGCGCGGCCGCGCGGATCGAGATCACGGTCAAGGTTTTCCCCTAGGAAAAAAAATTTCCGCATTGTGCAAATGCAGCACCGGCGCCCTCGCCCGGCCTATCAGTCAGCCGCAAGACAGTGGTCCCGGTGTCGCTCGGATTAGTTGCGACTGTGACTTAAAAGACCTGCATGTAGGCCGCCTTGGCGATGTAGGGTCGTCCGTCGGCGTGGCGCGCGGGGTCATAGCGGAAGCGCTGGGTGGCGACCTGGCAGACCAGCGCGTCGAGCTGCGGGTTGCCGCTTGGCTGGCGGACCGAGCAGCCGGTGATGCTGCCGTCGAGCTGGACGGTGAAGATGATCAGCACGCGCGCACCCGGCGGGAGGGGCTCGACCAGCGCGCGGGGGAAGCCACGGGGGTTGAGCGGGGGGTCCAGTCGCCGCGGGTGCGTGCCGGAGCCGTCGTCGCCATTGCCGCCATTGCCGTTGCCGTTGCCGCCGCCTCCGGTGTCGTTGCCGACCCCTCCGGCGCCAGAACCCGCTCCAGCGGTGGCGGCACCCTGGCTCGGCGCCGCCCCCGTCCCTGCCTTGGGGGCGACGGCGACGGTCGGCGGAACGGGGATGACCACCCTCGGCCTGGGCAGCACGATCGGCGACGCCTCGGCCTTCTTTGCTTGCGGAGCAGCGGCCTTGGGCTTGGCCGAGGAGGGGCGCGGGTCAGGTTTGGGCTTCGGCGGCGGCGGCGGAATCTCGGCTGGCGGCGGGACTTCGCGGACGTCGAACAGCTTGAGGCTGTCCTGCACCGCCGCGGGGGTCAAATGTCCCGACATCCCGAGCAGCATGTACAATAACGCCGCATGGACCGCGATCACGGCGATGATCGGGCCGCTGCGGTCGCGCGGGGAAAGGTCGGCGGAATACACACTGCGGTTAACGAAGCGCGCTGATTTCGGTTGCGATATGACTAGCGGGCAGTTGCCGCCTTCATGCTTGCAACAAAGGCTTCGATGCTCGCGGTCGAATCAGGCTGCGTCACGAGCTTGACGATCGCCGAACCGCTGATGACCCCGGCGACGCCCGAGGCAACCGCGGCGGCGACATGCTCTGGGGTCGAGATGCCGAACCCGAGCACCGGCGGCGGCGCGCCCGCTTCGGCCAGCCCGGCGAACAGCGCGCCATGATCGAGGTCGAGATCGTCGCGCATCCCCGTCACCCCGGCGCGCGCGACGCAGTAGGTGTAGCCCGCCGACAGCCGCGCGATCGTCGCGAGCTTGTCGGGCGCGGTGTTGGTCGCAGCGATCATTACGAGGTCGAGACCAGCCTCTTTCGCCCATTTGGCATAGGGTT
Organism: Sphingomonas sp.; assembly: GCA_031394005.1. Lineage (GTDB taxonomy): Bacteria > Pseudomonadota > Alphaproteobacteria > Sphingomonadales > Sphingomonadaceae > Sphingomicrobium. The sequence continues at coordinate 11,863 of JANMWM010000113.1, read as the reverse complement.
CGACTTCGAGGCTCGGCACGTCGGCGATCAGGATCGAGTCCGCCCCCGCCGCCTTCGCATCGGCCATGAACCGGGCCTCGCCGCGCGCCATCAGCAAGTTCGCATAGGTCAAAATCCCGATCGGAACCGCCGGATGCTTCGCCCGCAACTCGGCGATCCGAGCGAACGCATCGTTGACCTTCGCGCCATTCGCCAAGGCCCGCACCGACGCTGCCTGGATCACCGGTCCGTCGGCGATCGGATCGCTGAACGGGATACCGACCTCGATCATGTCCGCCCCGCCACGCACGCAAGCGTCGAGGTGGGTCGCGCTGGTCGCCGGATCCGGATCGCCAAGCATCAGAAACGCCCCGAACGCGACCTCGTTGCGCTGCGCCAGCCGCTGGAACATTTCGTCATAGCGGCTCACTTCAACAGCTCCCGCGCCTGAAGCATATCCTTGTCGCCGCGCCCCGACAGGTTGATCAGCAAAATCTTGTCCTCGTCAGCCTCGGCGATTTTCAGCGCGTGGCTCAGCGCATGCGCACTCTCGAACGCGCACACGATCCCCTCCTTGCGCGCCAGCAGCACGAATGCGTCAAGCGCGGGCTGGTCCTCACACCCGACATAGCGCGCCCGGCCAATGTCCTTGAGATGCGCGTGCTCAGGCCCGACCCCGGGATAATCGAGCCCAGCCGAAATCGACCAGCTCTCGGTCACCTGCCCGTCTCCGTCCTGAAGCAGCAGCGTCGATGCGCCGTGCAAGATCCCCGGCGATCCGCGCAGGATCGTTGCGCCATGTTCGCTCCCGTCGAGCCCCCGGCCAGCCGGCTCGACCCCGATCAGCTCGACCCCTTCGTCGCCAACGAAGTCGGTGAAGATGCCGATCGCGTTCGATCCCCCACCGACGCAGGCGATGACCGCATCCGGCAGCCGGCCTTCGACCTCGAGGATCTGCTCGCGCGCTTCCTTGCCCATGACGCGCTGAAACTCGCGCACCATCAGCGGGAAGGGGTGCGGCCCGGCTACCGTGCCAAGGATGTAATGGGTATCGGCAAAGCTCGCGGTCCAGTCGCGCAGTGCCTCGTTGACCGCATCCTTGAGCGTCTGGCTGCCCGATGTCACCGGGATCACCTCGGCCCCCATCAACTCCATCCGGAACACGTTGAGCGACTGCCGCGCGATGTCGTGCGCACCCATGTAGATCTTGGTCTCGAGCCCGAACAGCGCCCCCGCCAGCGCGGTCGCCACGCCATGCTGCCCCGCGCCAGTTTCGGCGATCAGCCGCGTCTTGCCCATGCGTTTCGCGAGCAGCCCTTGCGCCAGCACCTGGTTGGTCTTGTGCGCGCCGCCGTGAAGCAGATCCTCGCGCTTGAGGTAAATCCGCGTCCGCTCGCTACCGAGATTGCGGCATTTGGTCAGCGGAGTCGGCCGCCCGGCGTACGTCGTGAGCAGATTCTGCAGCTCCGCGTTGAACGCGGCGTCGCCCTGCGCGTCAAAGAACGCGGCCTCGAGTTGTTCCAGCGCGGGGACCAATATCTCAGGCACGAATGCCCCGCCGAAGCGACCGAAACGACCCGACTGGCGCATCTTATCGGATCCTGCTGGCGGGGCGTAGAGCGGTGAACAGCGCAGTCATTTTCACAAAATCCTTGTAACGAGGTTGGGCTTCGACGCCCGAGGAAAGGTCGATGCCGTAAGCGCCGACCTGGGCGGCGGCGGCGGCATTGTCGGGCGTGATCCCCCCGGCGAGGAACCCGCTGGCAAGGTCGCGGCGGCCGTCGAGCAGGGTCCAGTCAAACACTTTGCCCGTCCCGCCGTCCCCGCTATCGAACACCGTCCGGTCGGCGGCATCGCACACCGGTTCGGCGCCGTCGCGGCTGACCGCCCACACTTCGCCGTCGAAGCCGCGACGGATGGCCGCGATCGTCGCATAATTGGCGTTGCCGTGGAGCTGCACCGCCGCCAGCCCGAGCGAGGTTGCGATCTCGGCGACGTCCTCGGGATCGGCATTGCGGAACACCCCCACCGGGATCAGCCCGGCGGCGATCGCTTGGGCGACCAGCGGGCGCGCCTCGGCCGGTGTCACCGCGCGCGATGTGCCGGGGACGAGAATGAACCCCGCGTGGGTCGCGCCGAGGTTCGCGACGAGCACCACATCCTCATCCCGCGCCAACCCGCAAATCTTGACCCGCCCGAACACCAGCGCCCGCGCCGCCTCGCGCACATCGGGCGCGGCCATCAGCGATGAGCCGACAAGGAAGGCATCGACGTGCCGCCCCAGCCGCTCGACATCGGCGCGCGTTGCAATCCCGGATTCGGAGATCAGCAGCACTCCAGTCGGGGCCAGCGGGGCAAGCCGCTCGGTCACCGCGAGATCGGTCGTCAGCCTTTTCAAGTCGCGATTATTGATCCCGATGATTTCGGCCCCGAGCGCCGCCGCCCGCGCCATTTCCGCCTCGTCATGGACCTCGGTGATGACGTCCATCCCGAGCAGCCGCGCCTCGGCATGGATTGCCGCTGCCTCCTCGTCGTTGAGCACCGACAGCATCGCCAGCGCGACATCGGCCCCTGCGCCACGCGCCTCGATCAGCTGGCGCGGATCGATCACGAAATCCTTCGCCAGGATCGGCCCGTCGAACATCCCGCGCACGGCGCGCAAATCATCCAGCGACCCATGGAAATAAGGGCTGTCGGTCAGCACGCTGATCGCATCGGCGACCCCGGCATAGGCCAGCGCCGCGTCGGCTGGCTCTACCGCGCTGCGGTGGCCCGATGGCGAAGCGCGCTTGACCTCCATGACGAACCGCGCGCCGGGTCGCGCGAGCGCCGCCTTGAGGCTGAGGGCTGTCGGCGCGACCTCCGCGCGCATCATTTCAGCGCTTCGCGCCCCGAACCGGGCGGCGACATCGTGTCGCTTGGCGGCGACGATCTGGGCAAGGACATCAACCACGGCTAGCCTCCACATAAGCGTCGAGCACTCGTCCCGCTGTGCCCGACCGCAGCGCTTCGAGCGCCTGCCCGGTCCCGCCGCGCAAGTCATTCGCCTTGCCCGCAATAAATAGCAGCGCGCCGGCATTGAGCGCGACGATATCGGTCTCCGCCCGCTCGCCGCGCCCGGCAAGGAGCACGCGCAGCCGCGCCGCATTGACCGTCGCATCGCCGCCCGTGACAGTGTTCAGCGGCGCGCGGGTCAACCCGGCCTGTTCCGGCGTAATTTCGATTTCGGTCAGCTCACCCCCCGACAGCCGGATCGCGCGAGTCTCGGCGTGAAGCGCGACCTCGTCGAGCCCCGCGCCATGCACCACCAGCGCATGCCTGACCCCCATCGCATCGAGCGTCTGCGCGATTCGCCGCAGCAGCCGCGGATCGGCCACCCCGAGCAGCTGCACCGGCGGTCGCGCCGGGTTCACGCACGGGCCGAGCAAGTTCATCACCGTGCACACCTGCAACTGGCGGCGGACGAGCGCGGCATGCTTCATCCCCGGGTGATACAGCGGCGCGTAAAGGAAGCAAAAGCCGGTGTCGTCGAGATTAGCGCGCGCCAGCTTTGGCGACACCTCGATCGTCGCCCCGAGCGCTTCCAGCACATCCGCCGACCCGCATTTCGAGCTCACCGAACGATTGCCGTGCTTGGCGACGGGCAATCCGCACGCCGCCGCGACGAACCCGGCGGCGGTCGATACATTGATGATCCCCGACCCGTCCCCGCCCGTCCCGCAGCAATCGGCGTAAAGGTATTCGGGCCGGTCGAACGGCAGCGCCGCCTCGCTCAGTGCATGCGCCGCGCCGATCATTTCCTCGACCGTTTCGCCCTTCATGCGCAATGCAACGAGGGTCGCGGCGATCTCGGCGGGCTCGAGTTTGCCGAGCACCAGCCGCTCGAACAAATGCCGCGAATCCTCGATCGGCAGGTCCTCGCCCGACAGCAATTTGGGCAGCGGGTTAGCCACCGGCCCCAGATCGATGACGGTCATATCGCTCCCTCCATCGCAGGCGCGCCGCGGCGCTCCTCGGCCCAGGCGAGGATGTTGGCAAGCAAGCGGTCGCCCATCGGGGTGAGGATCGACTCAGGGTGAAACTGCAATCCGACCTGCTTGGCCGCGCCATCGCTGATCGCCATCGCCATGCCGTCGATCTCGCCATGCACGGTGAAATTCGCCAGCGGCGTCGGCGTGCACAGCGAATGATAACGCCCGATCGCGAGCGGATTAGGCAGCCCCGCGAACGGTCCGCTCGCATCATGCCGCATCATGCTCGTCTTGCCATGGACGATTTCGAGCGCACGCGCGACCTCGCCCCCCGCCTCGAGCACCATCGCCTGATGACCTAGGCAGATGCCGACCAGCGGCATGCGTCCCTTGGCGAGTGCGATCAATTCCATGCAGCAGCCCGCATCACGCGGGTGCCCGGGACCTGGAGACAGGACGATCATCATTCCCTCCCGCTCCGCCCGTGCCAGCGCGGCCTCAGCAGAAATCGAGTTGCGGACCACCTTCACATAGGCTCCGAGGCGGGCGCAGCTATCGGCCAGGTTGAAGGTGAAACTGTCCCGATTGTCAATCAGCAAGATTTTCATGCTGCAAACTTTGCAATAGTCGAAATGGGCGCCGAACCCTGGATTGCCGCCAGCACCGCGCTCGCCTTTTGCCGCGTTTCCGCCACTTCCGAAGCCGGGTCGCTGTCATGCACCACCCCCGCCCCGGCGCGCACCTCGGCCACCCCTTCGCGCACCAGCGCCGAGCGGATCACGATCGCGGTATCCATCGAGCCATCGCTGGCGATCCACCCGACCGCTCCCCCATAGGGGCCCCGAGCACTCCGCTCGGCCTCGCGGATCAGTTCGAGCGCGCGCAGCTTGGGCGCCCCGCTAAGCGTCCCACACGTCACGCACGCGATCAGCGCATCGATCGCGTCGCGGTCGGCCGCGAGCCGCCCCTCGACCCGCGACACGAGGTGCATTACGCGCGCAAACCGCTCGACCGACAACAGGCTCGCCACTCGCCGCGTCCCCGGCTCGGCCACCCGCGCGACATCGTTCCGCGCCAGGTCGACCAGCATCATATGCTCTGCGAGCTCTTTCACGTCGAGCCGCAGGTCCGCCTCCATCCGGTCGTCCTCGTCGATCGTTGCACCCCGCGGCCGGGTTCCAGCGATCGGAGTGACGACGACGATCCGCTCGTCGCCCTCGCGCCGCACCGCTACCGCTGTTTCGGGCGACGCCCCGAATAACGTGCCGAACTCGCCATGCGTTAAAAACAGATAGCGCGACGGATCCGCCGTCCCCAGCCGGGAGAACGCCGCCGCCGGATCGGCGCAGGGCGTGCGAAACGCCCGACTGGGCACGACCTGGAACACGTCCCCCGCGGCGATATTCTCCTTCAGCCGAGCGACGACGGCAGCATATTCCGCGTCATCGAGATCGGTCGTCACCGCCGCCTCCCCCGAACCCCCGGACGTCATTACCGGCGCGCCCATCACGCGCGCGAACTCGACTCGGGTCGACAACAACGACAGCCGCTCCTGCGCCAAGCTGCGTTGGCGGTGCGCGATACTCTCGTCATCGCTACCGAAGGCGGTGCAGATCAGCCGCCCCGCCCCAGTCGCCTCGACCACGACCAGGCTCTCCGCGAGCCAGAACACGAAGTCCGGGAAATCCCCGGCAGCAGCCGGCGGCAGCTCCTCGAACAGATCGACGTGATCGAACCCGATCACCCCCGCCGCCACGAGCGCGAAGGGCTCGTCACGGTCGGTTGACTCGTGCCCGAACGCCAGCGCGCGAAGCACGTCGAACGGGGTTTTCGCATGCGCGCGGTCAAACTCCTCGGGCGCATCGCAGCGGGAAAAGCGCGCCACCAGCCGTACCGTCGATTGCTCCACGACATGCTCGCCCAGCACCCCCGCCAATCCGGCCAGCGCCACGCGCCCCCCCTCGGTCAGCGCCTCCAAGACCACTTCCAGTCCCCGGCACACCGCCTTCACCGCCGCCGCCTCGAGGATCAGGGCCGGCCCGCCCGTTCGCTGAATGAACAGCGGCGACACGCCCTTCGCATCAGTAACCAGCGCAGCGTGCAGGTCGCGTGCGACCACCGGCCCGGCGAGGCGCCGAACCAGGCTTGCTGCCTGACCTGCCGCCAATGCGCTCACAGGCTCCGCCCGACCACCGGCAGCAATTGCGCGAGCTGTTTGCCGAGCGCCTCGAATTGCGCCGGGTAAAGCGACTGTGCACCATCCGACAGCGCGACCGAGGGATCATAATGCACCTCGACCATCAACCCGTCGGCCCCCGCCGCCGCGCCCGCCAACGCCATCGGCGTGACCAGGCTGCGAACCCCCGTCCCGTGGCTCGGATCGACCACCACCGGCAGATGGCTCAGCATCTTGAGCAACGGCACTGCCGCCAGGTCGAGCGTGTTGCGCGTCGCCGTCTCGAACGTCCTGATCCCGCGCTCGCACAGCACGACCTGATCGTTGCCCTCGGCCAGGATATATTCGGCCGCGAGCAGCAGATCCTCGACCTTCGCCGCCATCCCGCGTTTCAGGATCACCGGCTTGCGCACCTGTCCGACCGCTTTCAGCAACGCAAAATTCTGCATGTTGCGCGCGCCGACCTGAAGCGCGTCGGCGTGGGTCGCGACCAGTTCGACGTCGGCGCTCTCGACCACCTCGGTGACCACCGGCATGCCGACCTCGCGCCCGACCTCGGCGAGCAGCATCAGTCCATCGCCGCCATGCCCCTGAAACGAGTAGGGCGAGGTGCGCGGCTTGAATGCCCCGCCGCGAAGGATCCGCGCGCCCCCCGCCTTAGCCGCCTTGGCCGAGGCGAGCAGCTGGGTCTCATTCTCGACCGCGCACGGCCCGGCGATCAGCGCGAACCGGCTGCCACCGATCGACACCGCACCGATATTGACGATCGTGTCGTGCGGGTGAAGCTCGCGACTGACCAGCTTGTAGGGTGCCAGGATCGGCTTGACCGATTCGACATAGGGATGATGCTCGAGCCCTAGATCGGCCAGCACCCGTTCGTCGCCGAGCGCGCCCAGCACGACCCGCTCGCTCCCCGGCATGTGGAGCGGTTTGAGCCCTTTTGCCTCGATCCGCTCGAGCAGCTCGGTCACGGCGCCGTCGGGGACATTGGGCTTCATCACGATGATCATGTGCAAATTCCTTGGTGCAAAAGGCGAAAAAAAAGGCCCGCGAAACGCGGACCCGGGGACATCGTCAACAGACGAGTATCAACCGCGCGACCGCCATCGTTGCGAGAAGCGCCACCAATTGCGGTTGCTGGAGAGGTTGACCGACATGACGCCCCAATGCCGGGCCGGGATATCTTTTGTCAACGGGAGAATTTCGCTCGTCAACAGCAAGCGCGCCGCCGGTCGGCACAAAGACGCTTGCGCCTGATGTGTCATTGTTCTATTACGTTGTAACGTCGATGACTGCAGTCGCTTCCCCCCGTCCCGCCGAGGACCTTGCCGCCGTGCTCGCCACGTTGCGCTCGGACGAGGAGGCGCACGCCTTGCTTCGCGACCTGTGCACCCCGGCCGAAGTGCGCACGCTCGCCGAGCGCTGGCAGGTCGCCAAACTGCTCGACACCGGGGCCATGACCTACCGCGAGATCCACGACGCGACGGGGGTCAGCACGACCACTATCGTGCGCGTCGCCCGCTTCCTGAAAGAGGAACAGAACGGCGGCTACCGTCTCCTCCTCGACCGAATGAAAGACCAAAAGTGACCGACCGAAGCCGCCTCCACATTGCCATCCAGAAGTCGGGCCGGCTGTCCGATCAGAGCCGCGACCTGCTCAAGGGCGCCGGGCTCAAGGTGCAGGGCGCCAAGAACGCGCTGACCGCCCGTGCCGAAAATTTCCCGCTCGACCTGATGTTCGTTCGCGACGACGATATTCCGACCTTCGTCGCCGACGGGGTGTGCGAGCTTGGCATCTGCGGGCAGAACGTGCTTGAGGAATATGCCCTCGCCTACCCCGCGCCCCGGTTCGAAACAGTAGCGGCACTCGGCTTTGGCCGATGCTCGCTCAAGATCGCCGCGCCCGAGGGCATGGCCTATGAGACGTCGACGCTGGCGGGACAGCGCATCGCCACCAGCTACCCGCGTCTCACCGCGCGCTTCCTCGCCGAGCGCGGGATCGAGGCCGAGATCGTCACGATGAAGGGCGCGGTCGAACTTGCCCCGCGCCTCGGCATCGCGAAGTTCGTCTGCGACCTCGTTTCGACCGGCGCGACGCTGGAGGCCAATGGCTTGGCTGCGGTCGAAACCGTGTTCGACAGCGAGGCCGTGTTGGTCCGCACGCTGAAACCCGTCGCCACCGCGCTCGCAGAACGCGCCACCGCGCTGATGACCCGCATCAACGGCGTCATCGCGACCGCGGAGTCGAAGTATATCGTCCTCAACGCGACCGAGGAATCGCTCGCCGAAATCGCCCGGATCCTCCCCGGCGCCGAAGCCCCGACGGTGATTCCGCTCGCCGGCCGCCTGGGCCATTACGCCGTCCAGGCGGTGTGCCAGGAATCGGTCTTCTGGGAGACGCTCGAAAAACTGAAAGCCGCCGGCGCTTCGGCGATTCTCGTCATGCCGATCGAAAAGATGCTCCTCTGATGCAAATTGTTGCCAATATTCCCGGCGCGCTTGACCGGCGAACGCGTGGCGAGGACCCCGCCTTCCGCGAGGCCGTCGCCACTATCGTCGCGCGAGTCCGCGAGGGCGGCTGGGACGCGCTCGTCGCCGAGTCCGAACGCCTCGACCGAGCGCCGCCACGCCTCGTCGAGGTTGCCCCCTTCGCCGCCCAAGCCCGCGCCTCCTACCCCGCCGCAACCCTCGCGGCGGTCGAACTGGCCCACTGCAATGTCACTAGCTTCCACACCGGCACCCGCCCGCGTGACGCCGCGGTCGAAACCATGCCGGGCCTCACCGTCGCGAAGGAATGGCGCGCGATCGATCGCGTCGGTCTGTATGTTCCCGGCGGTAATGCCCCGCTCTTCTCGACCCTGCTGATGCTCGCTATTCCGGCGCGAGCCGCCGGAGTGACCGAGATCGTCGTCGTCACCCCGCCCCGTCCCGACGGCAGTCTCGACCCGGCCATCGCGCTTGCCGCCGAGCTGTGCGGTATCACCACCATGTGGACCGTCGGCGGCGCGCAGGCGATTGCCGCGCTCGCGTTCGGCGCGGGCGACATCGCCCCTGTCGCCAAGATCGCCGGTCCCGGCAACAAGTGGATTGCCGCCGCCAAGGCCCTCGTCGCCGCCACCCCCGGCGGGCCCGCGATCGACCTCCCCGCAGGTCCCAGCGAACTGCTCGTCATCGCCGACGCCACCGCCCGCCCCGCCACCGTTGCCGCCGACCTGCTCAGCCAGGCCGAGCACGACCCCGACGCCGAAGTCGTCCTGATCGCCACAGAGGCCGCACTCGCCGAGCAAATAATCGCCGAAGCCGACCGTCAGCTGGCCGATATCCCCGCCGCCGTGCCCGCAATGGCTGCCGCGAAAGCCGTCGTCGCGACCCTCGACAAGGCCGTCGCACTCGCCAACGCCTGGGCCCCCGAGCACCTCAGCCTCGCCGTCGCCGACCCCGAAGCGCTCGTCCGCCGCATCCGCAACGCCGGCGCAATCTTCGTCGGGCATGGCGTCGCCGAAAGCTTTGGCGACTACCTCGCTGGCTCGAGCCACGTCCTCCCCACCGGTGGCGCCGCGCGCGCATTTGGTGGAGTCACCGTGCTCAGCTTCATGAAGGAAGTCAGCGTGCTCCGTGCAACCCCCGCCGCCTCCCGCGCAGTCGCAGCGCCAGCCGCCGCGCTTGCCCGCCTGGAAGGGCTCGAGGCCCACGCCAGAGCGGCGGAGATGCGCGCATGAACTTGGCCCAGCGCCTAGCCCGCCCTGAGATCCTCGCCCTCCCCCCGACTGACACTGCGGCGGCCGCCGGAGGCGCACCGATCGGCCGCTCGATCAAGCTAGACGCCAATGAGAACCCCTTCGCTCCCCTCGTCGCGGGCGGCATCGCGGCGTCAGTCAACCGCTACCCCGAACCGCAACCCGCCGCGCTCCGCCAGCGCTTGGCCGACCTTTACGGCTGCAGCACTGCCCAACTCTGGGCGACGCGCGGCAGCGATGACGCGATCGACCTACTCGTCCGCACCTTCTGCCGCCCTGGCGAAGACAGCATCGTCATCGTCGAACCAACCTTCTCCGCCTACGCTCAGTTCGCCCGGGTCCAGTGTGCAAAAGTCGTGACGGCTCGTCTGACCGAAGACCTGACCTTCGACGCCGAATCCGTCATCGCGACCTGCCTCGAAGCCAAGCCGAAAATCCTCTTCCTCTGCACCCCCAACAACCCTACCGGCACCTCGGTCGTCCCCGCCGACGTCCTCCGCATCACCGCCGCTCTGCCCGACACGCTGGTCATCGCCGACGAAGCCTATATTGAGTTTTCGGGCGCCCCGAGTTTCGCGGGCAAGGTTGGCGGAAACCTCCTCGTCCTGCGCACCCTGTCGAAAGCCTATGGCTTGGCGGGGGCCCGCGTCGGCTGCCTCATCGCCGACCCCGAAATCATCGAGCTTGTCTCACGAGTCTCACCGCCCTACCCACTCCCCTCGCTGTCGATCGCCGCGACGCTGGATGCCCTCGCGGCCGAACGAATGCCGGTGCACAACGAGCGCATCGCCCGCCTCGTCGCCGACCGTGACATGCTCGCCGCGCGCCTCCGCACCGTTGCCGAAATCCGCACCATCCGCGCCGGCGGGAACTTCCTGTTCCTTGAGGTCGACGACCCCGCCGCGCTCGCCCAGCGCCTTGCCGCCGCCGGAATTCGCCTCCGCTTCCGCCCCAACGCCGCTCCCGGGGGAGTGCGCGTCACCGTCGGCACCGAAGCCGAGAACGCTGCAATGCTCGCCGTCTTCGGCCTCTCGGAATCGGCCCGCCCGAGCCGCCGAGCCGAGCTCGTCCGCGATACCAAGGAAACGCGAATCGCCGTCGCCATCGACCTCGACCGGCCCGAGCCGCGCCGCATCTCGACCGGAATCGGCTTCTACGACCACATGATCGACCAGGTCGCCGCGCACGGTGGGTTCAGCCTGACCCTCGCCTGCTCCGGCGACCTCGAGATCGACCCCCACCACAGCGTCGAGGACATCGCCCTGGCACTCGGTGCGGCGCTCCGCCAGGCCCTCGGCGACAAGCGCGGGATTGGGCGCTTCGGTTTCGCGCTGCCGATGGACGAGGTCCGCGCCGAGGTGCTCATCGACCTCTCGGGCCGCCCGTTTAGTAAGTTCGACGGCCACTTCGACACCCCCGACGTCGGCGGCCTCCCGACGCAGATGGTCCCCCACATCTTCCGCAGCCTCGCCGACTCGATGGCCTGCGCGATCCACGTCAAGGTCGAAGGCGATAACGACCATCACAAGGTCGAAGGCTGCTTCAAGGCGTTCGGCCGCGCGCTCCGCATGGGGCTCGCCATCGACGGCGACGCCACCGCGCTCCCCAGCACCAAGGGAGTGCTGTGAGTCTCGCCATCCTCGACCTCGGCTACGGCAACGTTGAATCGATCCGCCTCGGCTTCGCCCGCCTCGGCGCCGATGTCGCGTTGGTCAAAACCGCGGAGGATGTCCTCGCCGCCGAACGCCTGGTCCTACCCGGAGTCGGCGCGGCAGGCTATGCGATGGAGCGGCTCCGGTCGCTTGGATTGATCGACACGCTGAAGGCCCGCACCAAGCCCCTCCTCGGCATCTGCCTCGGTATGCAGCTCATGTTCGAAAGCTCCGACGAAGCCGATACCGAGTGTCTCGCCCTCGTTCCCGGCCGGGTCCGCGCAATGACCGCCGCCCCCGGCCGTCCCGTCCCCCACATGGGCTGGACCCCGATCGAGGACGCCGCCC
>JANMWM010000106.1:0-2945 GCA_031394005.1 Sphingomonas sp. | reverse complement strand
GCCTGCGGCTGAGCGGCTAATCTGCACCGATTCGGCGACACTTTTCTTTTTCGTGCTTCCCGGGTGCTTCCCCAGCCACCTCAGGGGAAGCACCAAATTAGCGTACCGTGCTAAACCACTGATTTCATTGAAAACGTGGTGAGCCCTGCTGGGTTCGAACCAGCGACCTACTGATTAAAAGTCAGTTGCTCTACCGACTGAGCTAAGGGCCCACGCGGGGATGCCGTTAGCGGGACGGGGCCGCGCGGGCAAGGCGCGCAGCGAGGTGGCGCGTCGTCAACGAACCGATCAGCCGCCAATTGGGCGCGATGAAGGCCAGGGGAGTTAGGACGAAGTCGCGGATGGCGAGGCGGCGGTGGGGTATGGTGAGGTGGCGCGAGTCGAATTTGCCCCCGCTCCACGCGACGATGTCGAGGTCGAGCACGCGCGGCCCCCAGCGGCGGCCGGTGCGGCGGCCGAAGTCGCGCTCGATCGCCTTCAGTTGGGCGAGGAGGGCGGGCGGATCTAGCGGGCTTTCGACCAGCGCGGCGGCATTGGCGAAATCACGTCCTGCGCCTCCGGTCGCGCGGTTGAGCATGATCGGAGAGGCGTCGAACAGGGCGAACGCTTCATCGAGGCGGGCGATGGCGGCGGCGACAACCGCGGGCGGCTGGCCGTGGCGGCCATGCGGGCGGTTCGATCCGATGGCGATGGCATAGAGGTGATTTGCATGCGGCACGCGGCCTCGCCTACGAGGAGGCGATGCCTTGCGCCAGTCCCGTCGACCTGTCTCCCATACCCTCCGCCGAAGCGCCGCGCGATTGTCCCTTGTGTCCCCGGCTGGTGGCGTTTCGTAAGGAGTTACGAGGAGAATATCCCGACTGGTGGAACGCGCCGGTGCCAGCGTTCGGGGACCCCGAGGCGTGGCTGGCGATCGTCGGGCTCGCGCCGGGCAAGCATGGTGCGAACCGGACGGGGCGGCCATTTACCGGGGATTATGCGGGGCAATTACTTTACGCGACGCTCGCCAAGTTCGGTTTGAGTGAGGGCGAATTCGCGGCCGACCGGGGCGACGGGCTGCGGCTCAATGGGGCGGTGATCCTCAACGCGGTCAAATGCCTGCCCCCCCAGAACAAGCCCGAGCCCGGCGAGATCGCCCAGTGCCGCCCATTCCTCGAGGCGTCACTCGCAGCGCTGCTTGGGGTGCGGGTGATCATCGCGCTAGGCCAGATCGCCCACGTCGCCGCCGCCCGCGCGCTGGGGCTCAAGCCAAGTGAAACAAAGTTCGCGCACGGCGCGGAGCATCGCGCGCGGGCGGTGACGCTGCTGTCGAGCTATCACTGCTCACGCTACAACCAGAACACGCGAAGGTTGGATGCGGCGATGTTCGAGCGGGTGTTTGAGCAGGCGATGCAGGTAAAATGAGTTACTGGCGCCCTGCTACCGCTTGGCCGATCCAATTATCGGATCTCTATCTGGCCAAGATTGGCCTGATTGCGCAAGCAGATGAGCAGGCCCGTCAAGGAGCGCTTGGCCTCGCGACCGGCCCGCTATGACCAGCGCGTGGTTCATCCGCTCGAACACACATCCGCCGCGCAGTTGGGCGAACCAGCGGTGAACTGGGCGGATTCAACTGGTCGTTGCAACACTTCAACAAAGGAGGTTGCGATGGGCATGGGAAGGCGGCGATCGGCTCGATGTGGACGGCCGCCATTGCGGTCACCCGGTCGGCCATCGGTTGCAGCGCGTAGCGAGCGGCGGTTGTTCTGGACGTTGATCTCGACCGGATTGAGCAGCGCGGCGGCTGCGATCAAGGCTGGGGTGACGCAACCGGTGGGCACGAGATAGTTCCAGGAGGCCGGCGGGATGCCACCAGCGATGTTCAGGCCTGCGGTGAAGCCGCTGTCAGGGAGACATCTTTTCATGGTGGAACGCAAAGAGATCGCGCTGCTTCTCGTTCAGGATCATAGCCTTCAGGAGATCGGGCGCCGATTAGGTCGTTCAGCGTCGACGATATCGCGTGAGGTTCGGCGCAATGCGACCACGCGCGGGTGGTCTGGAATATCGTGCGACCGTCGCCCAGTGGCATGCCAAGCGGTCTGCCGGTCGGCCGAAGGCGACGAAGCTTGCCGGGAACGCCGCCTTGCGTTCTTATGTGGAAAGACAGGCTCGCCGACGTTGTGCGCACCATCTGCGGCAGCCCGCTTCCCAGGCCCACCGTATCATGGAAAGGGCGTCGGCATGGGCCGCGACAGGATCGACGATGGGCGTCGGCATGGAGTCCAGAATAAATCGCCAGACGCCTTGCCGTCGACTTCCCGGATGACGAGACGATGCGCATCAGCCACGAAGCCATCTACCAGGCGCCCTTCGTACAAGGCCGCGGCGCCTTGCGACGCGGACTTATACCAGAGCTCGGTGATCGTGACTTGGAGGGGGTTGTCAGAGGCGCCTCGGTTTGATTCAAGATGGCAAACAGTTGGAGTTTGCCATAACAATTCCGCTTCGGTCCGACTTTGATGCGACGCTGGTGAGGCAGGCTGCACGCCAATCGAAGGATGGCGCGCAGGCCCGCCGGTTGCTCGCACTTGCCGTGATTTATGAGGGGCAGAGCCGTACCGAGGCTGCGCGGATTGGCGGAGTGACGTTGCAGATCATCCGGGATTGGGTGCTGAAGTTCAACGCGGCTGGGCCCGACGGATTGATTGACAGGAAGGCGCCGGGCCAGCCCTCGCGCCTGACCGCAGTGCATCGCGCAGCGCTGGTTGACGCGGTGGAGCGTGGGCCGGACCCGGCCGTACAGGGCGTCGTGCGCTGGCGGGTACTTGATCTGGTCCACTGGCTCTGGGAGGAGTTCGCCGTACCGGTCTCGAAGCAGACGCTGAGCCGCGAGCTGCGCAAGCTTGGCTATCGCAAATTATCGGCACGACCCAAACACCACGCGCAAGACCCAGACGCGATCGAGG
>JANMWM010000056.1:0-7718 GCA_031394005.1 Sphingomonas sp. | reverse complement strand
CCCAGCCTTCCTTGCACTGCCGGCACTCCATGCAGCTGTCGACCATGCAGCCGACAGCGACGGTATCGCCGACCTGATGCTTGGTGACGTCGGGGCCGACGGCGGTAACGGTGCCGACAATTTCGTGTCCCGGCACGGCGGGATAGCGGCTGTTGTGCCAATCGTTGCGGCAGGTGTGGAGGTCGGAGTGGCAGATGCCCGAGTGGGTGATCGCGATGGCGACATCGTTGGCGCGAAGATCGCGGCGCTCGACGTTCATCGGTTCGAGCGGCGCGTCCGCCGCCTTGGTACCCCAGCCGCGTGCCGTCGTCGCCATGAGTCGCTCCCCTGAAACAGATGTGTTCGGGGCCGCCCTAGGCCCGCCGAGCGACGCTGTCAGCCCTTGTCGGGTGTGAAGCTTCTGATGACCGATCGGCGGGTCAGGCGTGCGCGGAGGTCGTTCATGCCGATGCGGCCGACAGCGCGTTCGGGAACCGAGGAGCGGGTCACCGTGGCGAGGTGCCCGAGCATTTGGCCGACGACCTCGATCGACTGGAGCGGCACGGCGTGGCGGGTGACGAGAAGGGGGTCGCTGCACACTGGGTCGCCGAGCGCCTCGATCAGGCGCCGGGCATATTCGAGCTCTTCGGCGAGACGCAGCTTGTGCGGGTCGTTTGTCGAGACCAGCGCCGGTTCGAGCGGGGGCGGGTCGCGGCGGATCGAGGCGCGTGCGGGCGGTGGCGCGACGAGCGCGTGCCCGGCGCGAATCTCTGCCTGCATGCGGTCTACCAGCGCTTGAACATCAGTTTGCACGCTCGCTCCTCCCAACGCTGAGGCTATAATAACCCGGCATGTTTAAAAGGAGATTTTAGATCTGAGAAAGACGCAATATTTTCGCGGCGGCTTCGGCATTCGCCAAACACCCTGACCGGGTCACGCAGCGACACGCCAAGTTCGTTTAGGACCTAGTCAACGCGCGGCGGGATCGAGGGGGTGACGGCGCGGTTGACGAGTCCGTCGTGATCGAGCCCGCGCAGCGGGAGAGTCAACATGCGCTGCGAGATGCCGTCGATCTGGCGTTTCAACTCATTGAAACGACGCGGGCCGTCGGCGAGCGTCATGACGATAAGCATGCTCGGGAAACAGGGATCGTCAACGGGCTCGACGAGGCCGAGCGGCTTGCCGCCTGAACGGGGCGGGGCGCCTCATTCGGCTGGCGGTGCGTCCCTTAAAGGGGGATTCATCGGGCGGCGGCGAGATTGCTGCCCTGGTAAAGCGGAGACAGAGATGATCAGCCCGAGGCCGTTGGAGCTCGCACAGCCCGTCCGCCGCGAGGACTTCGATGAGGTCGAATATCTGCTTCGACGGGCGGACAAGGAGGTCGTCGCGGCGATCCGCGCCAATGATCCGCGAGTACATGACAGCCACGCCGGACTCGCCAAGCGCTATTCGCGGGCCTCACGCGCGCTCATCGCCAAGCTCGATGCCGATGCCGAGAGCGATTGATCCCGCGAAACGCGTGCCTCTTTTGCAGGAGGACTAGGCCGAGAGCAGACGGATCGGGTTTTCGATCAGCTTCTTCATCGCCTGCAGGAAGCTCGCGGCGTCCCAGCCGTCGACGACGCGGTGGTCGCAGCTGAGCGACAGATTCATGCGCTTGCGGACTTCGAGTTCGCCGTTGACGATCACGGGGAGCTCCTGAACCTTGTTGACCGCGATGATCGCGACTTCGGGGCGGTTGATGACGGGGGTCGAGGTGATCCCGCCCATCGGGCCGAGGCTAGACAGGGTGATGGTCGAGCCGGCGAGCTCGTCGCGAGTGGCTTTTCCGGTTTTGGCTGCATCGGCCAGGTGGCCGATGTCGCGCGCCAGTTGCCAGACGGATTTGGATTGGGCATCGCGGATGACGGGGACCATCAAGCCGCCGGGGGTTTGCGTTGCCATGCCAAGGTGCATCGCGCCGTGACGAGTGAGCGTCATCGCGTCGTCGTCGAAGGTCGCGTTGAGCATCGGCCAGTCGGCGATCGCCTTACCCATCGCGGTGATGAGGAAGGGAAGGAGGGTCAGCTTGGGCTGGTCGCCGCGGTCGCGGTTCATCATCGCGCGGGTTCCTTCGAGGTCGGTGACGTCGAACTCTTCGACGAGGGTAAAGTGGGGGATGCGGCGTTTGGATTCCGCCATGTTCTCGGCGATCTTGCGGCGGAGGCCGACAATCTTGGCGGTCTCGTCGGGACGCTTGGGGGCCGAGCTGGAGACGGTGCCGCCGTGGTAAAGGAGATAGGCGTCGAGGTCGGCGTGGCGGATGCGGTCGGCGGCGGTCTTGACCGCACCGAGGTCGATCCCGAGGTCGCGGGCGCGCTGGCGGACCGCCGGGGAGGCCATGACTTTTTCGCCGCTGCCGTTCGCATCAGGAGCGGGCGTCGGGGCCGGTTTCGCGATGTCGCTCGGTGCGGGTTGCTCGGTCGTGCTGGTCGGCAGTTCCTCGGCCATCGCGGGGCTCGCGTGGACCGCCCCGTCACCCAGCGGTTGCTCGTCCTTGCTCACGACGGCCGCGACATCCGCATCGGTCTCGATTTCGACCAGCGAGGCGCCGATCGCGACCTGGTCGCCGACTTCGCCGGCCAGCGCGACGACGGTGCCCGCGACGGGGCTCTCCATCTCGACCGTGGCCTTGTCGGTCATCATGTCGGCGAGTTGCTGGTCCTCCTCGACGCGGTCGCCCAATTTGACGTGCCAGGCGACGATCTCGGCCTCGGCGATGCCTTCGCCGATGTCGGGGAGCTTGAAGATGAAGCGGGCCATCTAGGATTCCATCACTTTCTTGAGGGCGTTCTTCATGCGCAACGGCCCCGGGAAATAGACCCATTCATAGGCATGCGGATAGGGCGTGTCCCAGCCGGCAACGCGGACGATCGGGGCTTCGAGGCAGTAGAAGCAGCGTTCCTGGACAAGGGCACTCAATTCGGCGCCGAACCCGGACGTGCGCGTGGCCTCCTGCGTGATGATGCAACGGCCGGTCTTCTCGACCGAGGCGGCGATGGTGTCGAGGTCGAGCGGGACCAGTGTGCGTAGGTCGATCACTTCGGCGTCGATGTCATTCTCCTCGGCCGCAGCGAGCGCGACATGGACCATCGTGCCATAGGCGAGGATGGTGACCGCTTCGCCAGCGCGGACGATGTTTGCCTTGCCGAGTGGGACGACGTAGTAGTCGTCGGGGACTGCGCTCGCGGGGTGCTTCGCCCACGGGGTGACGGGGCGGTCGTGGTGGCCGTCGAACGGGCCGTTGTAGATTCGCTTGGGCTCGAAGAAGACGACCGGATCGGGGTCCTCGATCGCGGCGATGAGGAGGCCCTTGGCGTCGTAGGGCGTCGAGGGGATGACGGTCTTCATTCCCGCAATGTGGGTGAACAGCGCCTCGGGGCTCTGGCTGTGAGTCTGGCCGCCGAAGATGCCGCCGCCATAGGGCGAGCGGATGACGACGGGCATCGTCCACTCGCCGGCAGTACGGTAGCGCATTCGGGCAAGCTCGCTGACGATCTGGTCGTAGCCGGGGTAGATGTAATCGGCGAACTGGATCTCGACGACGGGTTTGAGGCCATACGCGGCCATGCCGATCGCGGTGCCGATGATCCCGCCCTCGCTGATCGGCGTGTCGAAACAGCGGGTCTTGCCGAATTCCTTCTGGAGGCCCTCGGTAACGCGGAAGACGCCGCCGAAATAGCCCGCGTCCTCGCCGAACACGACGATGTCCGGGTCGCGGGCCATCATCACGCGGTGGGCGTCGTTGATCGCCTGGATCATGTTGCGCTGGGTGGTGGGGGGGGCGCTCATGATGGTTCGTGCCCGAGGAATTCGCGCGCCTCGGCGAGGGCCTGTTCGCGCTGCTCCCTAAGGTGCCAGGGGGTGTCGGCGAAGACATCCTCGAACATCGAGCCGATGCGGTCGAAGCCCTGCTGGGGAAGGACGCCGTTGGTCTCGGCGGCTTTCTGTGCCGCGCGGACCTGTGTGTCGATCTCCTTGTCGAGGACGGCGTCGCGGTCGTCGTCCCATTCGTTCAAGCCGACGAGGTGGGCCTTGAGGCGCGCGATCGGGTCTCCGAGTGGCCACGTCCCGGCCTCTCCGGCGGGGCGGTATCCGGTCGGGTCGTCGGAGGTCGAATGACCTTCCGCGCGATAGGTGAAATACTCGATCAGCGTCGGCCCCTTGTTCATTCGGCCGCGTTCGGCGGCCCAGCGGGTGGCGGCATAGACGGCGAGCGCATCATTGCCGTCGACCCGCATACCGGCAATGCCATAGCCGACGGCACGCGCGGCGAAGGTCGCCTGCTCGGCCCCGGCGATGCCCGAAAAGCTGGAGATCGCCCACTGGTTGTTGACGACCGCGAGGACAACCGGAGCCTGATAGACCGCGGCGAAGGTGAGGGCGGAGTGGAAGTCGCCTTCCGCCGTCGCGCCTTCGCCGATCCAGCCCATCGCAATCCGGCTGTCGCCCTTGATCGCGCTGGCCATCGCCCAGCCGACGGCCTGCGGATATTGCGTGCCCAGATTGCCCGAGATCGAGAAGAAGCCGTGCGCCTTGTCCGAATACATGATCGGCAATTGGCGCCCGTGGAGCGGGTCGGCGGCGTTCGAGTACATCTGACACATCATCGTGTCGAGCGGATAGCCGCGCGCAATGAGGATGCCCTGCTGGCGATAGGTCGGGAAGCACATGTCGTCGCGGTCGAGCGCGTGGGTGGCGGCGACCGCAATCGCCTCCTCGCCGGTGCACTTCATATAGAAGCTGGTCTTGCCCTGGCGCTGGGCGCGATACATGCGATCGTCGAATACGCGGACGGTCTTCATGTGGCGCAGAATGGCGCGCAACGTGTCGGCAGACAGGCGCGGATTCCATGGGCCGACCGCGCGACCGTCGTCGTCGAGGACGCGGACAAGCTGGGTGGTCAGCGGGTGAGTCTCGACGGCCGGGGCGGCGATGTCGGGACGCGGCGCGTCTCCGGCAGGAGGCACTCGAACGCTCGAGAAATCGGGCGCATCGCCGGGCCGGTAGCTTGGCTCGGGCACATGCAGCTTCAGCGTCGGCCGATTGGCCCGCGCAGTTTCCTCAACCATCCTCATCCTTCCAGCCGCGCGTCGACGGATTGCCTTCCCCTAGGCGGTTCGCGGCGCCGGTTGAAGAGGGACGACGTATCAAAATTACGCATGCAACGAAATGCGACGATGTGCGCCGGCTTGGCAATCCACGGCAATTGACCGGCTCGCCGCGGCGGGGCTAGGGCGCGGCGATGTCAGAAACCAATCAGATGCCCGACCGGCTTTCGCTCGATCCCCGCAGCCCGCACTTCGACGGCGACCTTCTGCAAAAAGGGGTGCGGATCAGGTTTAACGGAGTCGAAAAGACCAGCGTTGAGGAATATTGCATCTCAGAAGGGTGGATCAAGGTCGCCGCCGGGCGGAGCCGCGACCGCAACGGCAACCCGATGACGTTGAAGCTCAAGGGCAAGGTAGAGCCGTTCCTGGGTGATGCCGCGCCGGACGAGGCCGGCGAGAGCGACGCATAAGGCGGTCGCGCCGTCCATAGTTGGCGGCCTATCCCAATAGCTGGTGGGAATTTCCGCCAAGCACTCCTCCTAAATCCAGATTGCCAAAGTTTTTTGGCGCAAAAGCGCGATTGGCATGGCTCTTGTACTACCCTTTACATCGGGCCGCATTCTTCGCGGTCCGGCAAACAGGGAGTTTCAAGATGTTCACTCGTGGAAATGTCCAGCGCCAGATCGCGGTGTTCGCCGTGGCGGTGCTGATGAGCTCGATCGCGGTCGGTGCCGCGGTTGCCCCGGGTGCCGCCACCGCCGCCCCATTCGCGGCCGCAACCTATGCCTGATTTTGACCTTGAACCGATCGAGGCGGTCGCGCCGACACGCACCCCTCGCATGCCGCGGGCGGACCAGGGCGAGGCGGAAACGCTCCGCTTCGCGCCGCTCGTCGGGCTGCTGTCGGGACCGGTATTCAGCCGGGCGCGCGACATCATCGCGGCGAATATGACCGAGTTGCTCGATCGCGCCGAGGACCCCGCACGGATGATTCGCGTGATCATCATCGAGATGGAAGAGACGCTGGTTGAGATTCGCGCCACCGCCGCCCGGACGATCGCCGACATGAAGGAAATGGGCCGCGCGCTCGCCCGACTCGACACGATCGCCGACGGGTGGAGCGAAAAGGCCGAGCTGGCACTGGCGAAGGGCCGCGAGGATCTGGCGCGGGCTGCGCTTGGCGAACGGCATGAAGCGGCCGAGATGGCCGACGGGCTGCGCGCCGAGATCGACGGGCTGAACGCGGTGCTGAAGGGCTATGAGCAGGACATCGCGAGGCTGCAGGCGAAGCTGCGCGAGGCGCGGGCGCGGCAGGCGTCGATCGCTGCCCGGATCGAAAGCGCAGTTTCGCGTGCCCGGGTCAGCGAGACGCTTAACGGTAGTCGTGCCCAGGACGCCTTCGCGCGGTTCGAGCAGCTCGAACGCCGCGCTGACGTCGCCGAGGGGATGGCCGACGCGCTGGGTATGAGCGGGCCCAAAAGCCTGGAGGAAGAGATTGCCGAATTGCGCAGCAACGACGCGGTCGACGCCGCGCTCGAACAGATGAAGGCGGCGCGCGCGGCGCGTCATTGATCAAAAGGGAAACGGGAAATGGCACGATATTCGATGAACCGCCGCCACAAGAAGCTGGCCGGGGTGTGCTCAACGTTGGGCGATGTGTTCAATGTCGATCCGACGATCTTGCGCATCGGCTTTGCCGCCTTCGCGCTGATCGTCAGCATCAAGCTGGCGCTGATCGCCTATGTTGGCGCGGGGCTGTGGCTGCACTTTCAGAAGCGCAATGCCAGTCGCATCGGTGAGGACCGGCGGAGCGATTTCGACCGGATGGCGGATGTCGGCCGCGTGCGCCCGTCGATCCATGCGATGCGTAATGATCTCGACGCGACCGACCGGCGGCTGATGGCGATCGACGATCATCTCGCCAAGCCCAACGACCAACTAGCGCGCGAGATAGAAGCGCTGCGGGAGGAAAGGTGATGACCGATCCGGTATCGATTGCGCTGGTTGGCGCGTGCGTGCTAGCGACACTAATCGTTGTATCGGTAGCGATGCTCAAGGGATGGCGAGGGTGGCTCGAGCTCAAGCGGCTCGAGATCGATCGCGGGCACGGCGCGGCGCCGGTCTCGCGAGCCAGGGGTCAGATCGAAATCGCTGATCTGAAGCAACGCGTGCGTAACCTCGAGGCGATCGCGGCGGGGATCGACGTCTAAGCTGTTGCGGGGACGGCTGAACTGCGGTAGTTTCAGTTGAAACAAATCGCGGAGTCGCCGGAATGACCGACAATCCCATGGGCCTCGACGGCTTCGCATTCGTCGAATTCACTGGTCCCGATCCCGACGCACTGGCAAGCCTATTCCTGGCCATGGGATTCACCCATTTGGGCACGCACCGCTCAAAAAACGTCCGCCGCTATGCGCAGGGCGAGATCAACTTCCTCCTCAACATGGAACCGGCCGGGCAGGTCGGCATCTTTCGCGCCGAACATGGGCCGAGCGCCAACGCGATGGCGTTCCGCGTGGCCGATGGGGCGAAGGCGCTAAAGCTGGCGGTCGAGAAGGGGGCACGGCCGGTCACCAGCCACGCCGGGCCGGGCGAATTGAACTTGCCCGGGATCGAGGGGATCGGGGGATCGAATTTATACCTCGTCGAC